>JALZIY010000395.1 GCA_030860085.1 Bacteroidota bacterium
TTCAATATTTCCACCATACGGCACCAGGTTTAGGTATAGTTGTAATATTTCATTCTTGCTGTATTTCCATTCTAACTGAAATGCCCTGAAACTTTCAATCAGCTTTGCACCAAGAGTTCTTTTGCGATGGTCCAATGCTTTTGCAACCTGCATGGTAATGGTAGATGCCCCGGAAATCCTTCTAAATCGCAAAAGATTATTAAAAGCTGCCCTGGTGATTGCAAAAAAATTAATGCCCGGGTGATGATAAAAATACCGGTCTTCTTTTGCTATGATGGTTTTACGGAGAAGAGGAGAAATCTCAGATAGTTCAGTTTTCATTCTCCACTTATCATCGGTAGTGAGATAAGCATTAATTAATTCGCCTTTTGAGTCTTTTATAATAGTCGAATATTCAATTTTATCGGGAATTGGAAAAATTGCGTTCAGAAATAAAAATGAAATGAAGAATAAGATTACCGCAATTACAAATTTTTTAACAAGCAACAGTAAATTTTGCTTTGTAACGTTCTGCCGCAATCTTTTATATGGACTCATCGAGTCATCCTCCGTAGTTTTTTACACTTCTAAATTCTGTTTTCTTTTTATCATTTAGGAAACTGACTTAAAATTTAACGCTTCGCTTTTTTAATTTATCTTCCTGTCACAACCATACTTGTATGCGCATCAAATTTTCGTTTGCAACTACCATCCTTATAGTTGCTATTTTTTTTTCATCATGTAAACAAAATTATGTTGCTATAGATTTTACAAATGCAAAAGGTGAAGTGCCACAATTAGGCAACTTAGTTTTTCGCTTTAATAAGTTATTAATGGCCGATTCCCTGGTAGATACCTGGGATTCTACTGAATATATTTCTTTTGATCCTGCTATTCCAGGGCGCTTTCGCTGGAGCGGCCCTGACGAATTAGTTTTTTCCCCGTCACGTCCCCTCTCACCCGCTACTTCTTATACTGTGAATATAAAAGAGGAGGTATTACGTTATAGTAAATACGACAAAGTAAAAGACGAAGACAAAATAAAATTCCATACAGCAGCTTTGCAGTTGGCAGATGTGCATGTGACATGGATGTTGAAAGACGAAGGAAGCAAGGCAGCCATACCACAGGTAAATCTTCAATTTAATTACCCGGTTAACCCAAATAATATAAAAGATAAATTAGCAATAGAGGTCGATGGAAATAAAACAGATTTTTCAATACAAACCTTATCTGCAAGTAATAATATTGGTATCAGGTTAAATGCTTTCAAGGTTGAAGATAAAAACCATGAAGCAAAGATTACACTTGCACAAGGCCTGTCGGTTGAGGGGGGCAAAAACAATACTGATGATAAAATTTCTACCACGGTTTCCATTCCTTCCCCATTTGTATTGAACATAAATGAAGTGCAGGCTGAGCATGATGGTACCGAAGGCATTGTGCATATAAATACAAGTCAACAGTTGATTGGTGAGAATATAAAATCCTATTTCAAATTTGAACCGGCTGTACCTTATACTGTTGAACCTTCCGCTAATGGTGTCATTTTAAGAAGCGATAAATTCAGTGCAGAAAGCAGTTATGCCGTAACCATTGCAAAAGGCTTGCGTGGCAAGGTTGGCGGAGTGTTGAAAGAAGAATATAATGGCGGTGTAGCTTTTGGACAATTAGAGGCAGATGTAAAATTCACTAACAGTAAGGGAGTTTATTTATCTAAACGTGGTGGTGGAAATATTGAAGTAAGAATTACAAATGTTCAAAAAGTAAAGCTGGTCATTTCAAAAATTTACGAAAGCAATTTATTAATGGCACAACGTTATGGTTACTATCCGAAGGATAATGATAATAACGATGCGGAATATGCGAGCTACAGTGAAGAAGGAAGTGATGAGGAGTATAATGAATCGGTGGCTGGTGATATTGTTTACAGCAAAGAAATTGATGTGCGCTCACTTCCAAAATCCGGGGCAGGTCGTATTTTAAACATCTCTCAATTTGAAGACCGACTCCCTGATCTGAAAGGTATCTATCATGTTATGCTTCGTTCTACACAAGATTATTGGGTACGTGATAGCCGGTTTATTTCGCTTTCAGATATTGGTTTAATTGCTAAACAGGGAAAAGAAAAAATAATTGTTTTTGCTAATTCTTTGAAGACAGTAGCAGGTTTGGATGGAGTTACATTAAATGTTTATGGAAGCAATAATCAATTGATTGGTACTGGTGCAACAAATAGAGATGGAGTAGCAGAATTGGCTATTGCAAAAACAGAAGCAGCCGGTTTTAAACCGGCAATGATCATTGCAAAAACCGCGGACGATTTTACTTATTTGCCATTCAGCAATACAAAAGTAAACCTGTCAAGATTTGATGTAGGAGGTAAGCGTAGCAATGCAACCGGGCTTGACGCCTTTGTATATGCTGAACGGGATATATACCGGCCGGGAGAAAAAATAAATTATTCCGTTTTATTAAGAGACCGGCAATGGAAAAGCCCTGGTGAAATTCCCATTAAAGTAAAATTTTCTTTACCCAATGGTAAGGAATTAAAAACTTTTAGGAAAGGATTAAATGAACAAGGCTCTACAGAAGGAAGTTTGGATATTGCCGCATCGGCCATTACTGGTAGTTATTTAATGGAGGTATATAGTTCAAACGATGTATTACTTTCTTCCAAAAATTTCATGATAGAAGAATTTGTTCCTGATCGAATTAAAGTAACTGCAAAGCTTGATAAACCATTTTTAATACCCGGTGATAAAACTTCGTTAGTCATTAATGCAATTAATTTTTTTGGGCCTCCTGCTGCCAATCGTAATTATGAAATGGAGATACAACTGAAGCAAAAACAGTTTACAGCAAAAAATTTTAAAGACTATGAATTTGCTTTGGCCAACCAGCAATCGTTTTTTGATAAAGTGGTCAAAGAGGGAACGACTGATGCAGGTGGAAACGCGGTTGAGACTTATGAAGTGCCGCAATTATATAATAACACCGGTTTACTGCAGGCAAATTTTTATACTACTGTTTTTGACGAAACCGGCCGGCCTGTGAGCAGAATGGTGTCTGCAGATATTTTTACGCAGGATGTTTTCCATGGAATAAAAGACGACGGTTCATATTATTATCCATTAAATCAACCAGTAACATTCAAACTTGTTTCGGTTAATAAAGATGGTACCGCAGTGTCGGCTACAGCGAAAGTGCAGGTGATTAGACATGAATATCGTACAGTGCTTTCAAAAAGCGGTAGCTATTTCCGCTACGATTCGCAGAAAGAAGATAAGTTAATGAAAGAAGGGAATGTAACTATTTCCAACGCAACTAATTATGTTTATATCCCTAACTCACCTGGCGATTATGAAATTCGTGTTTACAGAGCAGGGTCAAATGCCTATGTAAGTAAAAGCTTTTACAGCTATGGAGCCTGGGGTGGCGATAACAGTTCTTTTGAAGTAAATAATGAAGGACATATTGATATTGAAGTTGACAAAGAAAGCTATAACAATGGCGATGTAGCCAAGGTATTATTTAAAACACCTTTCAGTGGTAGAATACTGGTAACGACGGAAAGAGATGGTTTAATTTCTCATCAATATCTGGAAGTTGCCAAACGGACAGCAACGATTGATTTAAAACTTACAGGCGATCATGTGCCTAATGTTTACATCACTGCAACATTGATAAAGCCACATGAAGTTTCAGATATTCCATTAACCGTTGCACATGGGTTTCAAAATATAAAAGTGGAAGATAAAAATAGGAAGCTGGGTGTTGAAATCACAGCGCAAAAATCTTCACGGTCTAATACTCATCAAAAAATAAGGATAAAATCAATACCTAACAGCTATGTTACGTTTGCTGCAGTTGACAATGGCGTATTACAGGTAACTGATTTCAAAACACCTGACCCTTACAACTATTATTATCAGAAGCGAGCTTTAGAAGTAGCAGCTTATGATATGTATCCTTTGCTCTTTCCTGAAATGTATTCAAAATTGAGCAGTACCGGTGGAGATGGCGAAGGTGAAATGGAAAAAAGAGGAAACCCCATGCCTGCCAGGAGGATCAAAATTTTGTCGTATTGGGGTGGCATCAAAAAAACAAATAGCAGCGGTATTGCTGATTTTAAATTTGATATACCACAGTTTAATGGACAGGTCCGTTTGATGGCTGTAGCGTATAAAGATGAAAAATTTGGAAATGCAGAAGCAACCATACAAGTAGCCGATCCGATTGTTATCAGTTCTTCCATACCAAGATTTTTGAGCCCTGGAGATACATTGCTCATGCCGGTTACATTAACCAATACAACTTCCCGCAATGCTACGGCCCAGGCCTCAATTATTGTAACAGGGCCAATAAAGGTTTTGGGTGAAAATGCGAAGACAATAGATATTAATGCAAATGCAGAAAACAGTGGGGTCTTTCAAATAGTGGCTGATAGAACAATTAGTGTTGGAAAAATAGTGGTTAACGTAACTGCGTTGGGTGAAAAATTTAAAGAGGAAACGGAGATCAGTGTAAGGC
>JALZIY010000283.1 GCA_030860085.1 Bacteroidota bacterium
GGTGCATTCCAAATTGTCGCAAGCTTCAATTCGCAGAAGCCCCCATCCCCTAAAGGGGAGCACGAGCTTGAAGGCATTAAATTCCCCTTCAGGGGATAGGGGCAAAAGCGACAATTTGGAATGCACCCGTGTGTATTGTTGGCTCAAAAAGTTTCCTCACATTTGCATCCCTTACTACACTTGTAATGCAAATAGACAGCGAGCAATACAGAAGCAAAGAACGTGAAAAGAAGGTTGCAGACTTAGAAGCAGCCCTTGGTCGTAAGCAATTGGAGAATTGACTATAACAATAAGCTCGCTGATCTAAAAAAACCAGTATGCCTGCATCGGTTGGTACACGCAAAACAAACGGCAAAAGGGTTCAGCTTAAATGATCTGTAATGCTAAAAGTTTGCATCATTCAGGCAAGTACAATTCTGTCAACTACCAACGGTCATCTGCCAACTATCCTCTGCCATCTCTCTTTTAATATCGCTAACCTTACTTGCTACATTTTATTCTATTTTTAATTTTCAATAGATTATGGCCAAACAAGAACCTATTATACCTTCTAAAGAACCCGTGTACCTCGAGGGTCCTAAGAGTCGTAGTTATGAATTAAAATTTGCATGGCGTGTTTTTACACAGTTCATTAAAGGATTTCGTACGTTTCATTTTGTGGGCCCTTGTATATCCGTATTTGGATCTGCAAGGTATAAAGAGGATCACAAATATTATACAAGCGCAAGGGAGTTTGGTAAACGCATTGCGAATTTAGGATTTACAACCATGACCGGTGGCGGGCCGGGTATAATGGAAGCTGCAAACAGAGGCGCTTATGAAAACGGTGGCATGTCAGTTGGTTGTAATATTCAATTGCCGTTTGAGCAAACGGGTAATAAGTACATGCACAAATGGATGACATTTGAGCATTTTTTTGTTCGTAAAACGCTGTTGGTTAAATACTCGTATGCCTTTATAATCATGCCTGGTGGTTTTGGAACAATGGATGAATTTTTTGAAACCCTAACCCTGATACAAACTAAAAGTATTACAGGTTTTCCAATTGTGGTTTTTGGTAAGGAATTTTATAAACCTTTAATGAATGTAATGCATCATATGTTAAGGGAAGGAACCATTTCACAAGAAGATTTGTCACTAGTTTTATTGACAGACGATGTAGGGGAGGCCATGGACCATATAAAAAAGTACATACAAAACAATTATAAAGTAAAATCACGTAAAAAGCAATGGTGGTTATTGGAAAAAAAATAGTCAAACGTTTAATTAAAAATAAAATGAAGAAATATTTCCTGCTATTGTTGTCAACTGTTGGTTATTATACCAACGCACAAACTATGTTTGTCAACTCACCGGATGGAAATATAAAAACCTCCGTAACGATTGCGGCGTCAGGGGAATTAAGTTATGCGGTAATGTATAAAAACAAGCCGGTCATTTTATCTTCTTCTATGGCTTTCAAATTTAAAGAACCATCGGTAAACCTGGGTCGATTTGATCATGTAAAAACCGATACAGCTTCATATGATCAAAGCTGGAAGCCTGTTTGGGGGGAGTATAGTAACATACGAGATCATCATAATGAATTTAAACTGTCTTTAAAAGAAAAAACATCAGGCATATTATTGAACGTAGTGTTCAGGGCGTTTAATGAAGGTGTTGGTTTTCGTTACGAATTTCCTGAACAATCAACACTAACTCATTTTGTGTTAGCAGATGAAAATACACAATTTCATTTAGCAGGCGATCATAAAACATTTTGGATACCTGGCGATTATGACACAAACGAATTTACCTATTACACAACCAAACTTAGCGAAGTGGATGCCAGCGGCAGCAAGACCTCTCAGGAAATTCATGCAAAAACTTTTTTTGACAAAAATGCCGTGCAAACGCCATTGATGATGAAAACTGCTGATGGTCTATACATCAATATTCACGAAGCGGCGCTGGTTAATTATCCTGCAATGAATTTAGTGTTAGATAAAACTTCGTTTACATTCAACTCGCATTTGGTGCCTGATGCGGTCGGTAACAAAGCCTATTTGATTGCACCCGCAAAAACGCCGTGGCGCACCATTATTGTCAGCGATAAAGCGACGGATATTATTGCAGCCAATCGCATGATCTTAAATTTGAATGAACCTTCAAAAATTGCCGATCCGTCTTTTATCGCGCCTCAAAAATATGTAGGCATCTGGTGGGAAATGCATGTTGGAAAAAGCAGTTGGGATTATGGCGCAACACAGGCGGGTTCTAAGTTAGCGCCTCATGGCCGCCACGGCGCTACTACAGAAAATACAAAACGTTATATTGATTTTGCTGCCAAACATGGTTTCAAAGGTGTGTTGGTAGAAGGCTGGAATGTTGGCTGGGAAGATTGGTTTGGAAAATGGAAAGAAGATGTGTTTGATTTTGTAACACCTTATCCGGATTATAATGTAGCTGAATTGAG
>JALZIY010000404.1 GCA_030860085.1 Bacteroidota bacterium
TTTCAAAACCAATAGAGCTAATAGTAATGCGAAAAGAATCTTTTTGCAATTGATCAAACTGATATCTTCCTGCAGAATCTGTATAGGTAGTTGATGTAATAGTACTATCTCTAATACTTTTTAACAGGACAGTGGCGCCCCGCACACCTGACTTTATTTCAGCATCCTGTACACGTCCTGAAAGCGTAAAATTTTGTGCCTGTGAATAAATAAAAAAGAAAAATGCAAAACCAATAAGGATTAATTTTTTACTCATGGGGAATCTTTACTAAAAAAACAGTGCTGTATTAATTGTGAAACGTCAAACGTCAGATGTGAGAATGTCGCATTAAGATTTTTTACGTCTCACTTCTCACGTTTGACACAACAAGTGTGCAAGGTTCAACAAAATCATGCCTTTGCCTGATAATCAATGTTAATTAAGGCTAATAATTTCGGCTTATATTGCACGGCCAAAATTCAGAAGATGGAATATAACAGAATTGTAGCAGTAACCGGCCTCCCTCATTTATACGAATTACTGACCAGCAAAACAGATGGGGCTATTGTGCGTTCGCTTGAAGATAAAAGCTCCCGCTTTGTTTCCTCACGCATACACAACCTGTCGCACCTCGAAAGCATTGAAGTTTTTACCACAGATGAAAATGTGAATCTGGCAGATGTTTTTCATGCCATGAAAAACAGTCGCGATGCTTTGCCGGATGCAAAGGACAGCAAGGCGCTAAGAACTTATTTCGAAAAAGTATATCCCACCATAGATTTTGAAAGAGTGTATGCCAGCGATTTAAAGAAAATGGTAAAGTGGTACGAAGTGCTTCAAAAAAATGAAATCGAAATAAAACTTACCGAACAACCGGAGGAAGTTGAAGAAACTGAAGAAGTTGAAAAAGTTGAAGATGATAAAGGAGTTGACGAAAAAGAAACGGAAAAAGAAGTACAGGAAACAAAAGAAATAAAGAAAGCAAAGACAGAAAAAACTGAAGCAAAAGCAGAGAAGCTTGAAACAGAAATGACTTCAGAAGAACCGCCTGCAGCGGAAGCTCCAAAAAAACGTGGACGTAAGAAGAAAGAAGAGGAGTAAGGTTGGTAGTTGATCGATCGTAGTTGATAGCAGGTCACTTCATTAACCATGATCCATTAACCATGAACATGCTTACATTCAACTTTCAAATTTATAAGTGACAACTCTCAATCACGCATCATAATTGCTCACTGGCACACACTTAATAAACCATTACCAAAAAAACAATGAATTTTGCATTTGTCATTCCGAAGGTGAAGAATCTTATTATATATCGGACAATCTCTACACACTTTAAAGAGATGCTTCCTTCGTCAGCATGACAAATATGAGAGGCATTACACTTGCAAGCCGGTATGTTAGTGTTAGAGCAAAACCTTAGTAATCTGTTCATTCAACATTTAAAATAATGCCCCACACCGCCGACATACAAAAGCTTCCACGTAAATTTTTACCCGAAGATTTTATTATTACAGATTGGGAAAACCTGCAACCCTATTTGGAAGAATTATTAAACCGTCCTATCAACAGCAACGAGGACCTGGAAAAATGGTTAGGAGACATGAGTGAACTCGAAGCCGTCATCAGTGAAGATGCTTCTTGGCGCCAGATACGAATGACCTGCGATACAGAAAACAAAGAACTTGAAAAAGCTTTTGAGTTTTTTGTGATGGAGATCCAGCCAAAAATTCAACCCTATGCAGATAAACTAAACCGCAAACTGGTTGAAAGTGAATACACAAAGGCACTAGACCAACAACAATATTTTACCTACCTGCGAAATGTAAAAAAGAGCATTGACCTGTTCAGGGAAGAAAATATTCCGCTACAGGCAGAGACCGCAGTAATGGCGCAACAGTATGGTGTTATCACCGGTAAAATGTCTGTCGAAATTGAAGGGAAAGAATATACACTTCAACAGGCCGCGAAATTTTTAGAAAGCAGTAACCGGAATTTAAGAGAGACAGTCTACCGTAAGATCGGCGACCGAAGGATACAGGACAAAGATCAACTCACTGAATTATTTAATGGCCTTGTAGAAAAAAGAAATGCTATTGCAAAAAATGCAGGTTTTGAAAACTACCGCGACTACAAGTTTGTTGAACTGGGCCGCTTTGATTATACCAAAGAAGACTGCTTTCAATTTCACGAAGCAGTGAAGACAAACATTTTGCCATTGGTTGATTTTATATACGACAGGAAGCGACAAAAGCTTGGCCTGGATGCCCTTCGCCCCTGGGATACCGAGGCAGAGCCGGAAGGAATAAAACCACTCACGCCATTTCAAACCGGCGAAGAAATGGTAAATAAAACCATTGATTGTTTTAAAAACATGAACCCGTTTTTTGCTGACTGCCTGGTAAAGATGAAAGAGATGGGAAGACTGGACCTGGATAGCCGCAAGGGCAAAGCTCCCGGTGGTTATAATTGTCCGCTGGCAGAAACAGGTGCGCCGTTTATTTTTATGAATGCTGCCGGTCAGATGCATGACCTCACTACAATGGTTCACGAAGGCGGCCATGCCATACATTCTTTCTTATCGCACCCGCTCACACTCACAGGTTTCAAAGAATATCCCATGGAAATTGCTGAAGTCGCCAGCATGGCCATGGAGCTAATGAGCATGGATTACTGGGATGTATTTTTTGATAACAAAGAAGATCTTCACCGTGCAAAAGAGCACCAGGTGGAAAGAGTGCTTACTATTTTTCCCTGGATTGCCACCATCGATAAATTTCAACACTGGGTATATGAAAATCCTGCTCATACAACTGAAGAAAGAGCAGAGAACTGGCGACGCATAGTAAATGAGTTTACTTCTATCGCCATGGATGTATCTGGTTTGGAGGAGTACCGCCGCTGGAGCTGGCAGCGCCAATTACATTTATACGAAGTGCCTTTTTATTATATTGAATATGGCATTGCACAATTAGGCGCCATCGGCTTATGGAAGCAGTTTAAAGAAAACAAAGAGCAGGCCATCAACAATTACATGGCTGCACTGCAATTAGGTGGCACCCGCACCCTGCCGGAGCTGTACAAAGCAGCAGGATTAAAATTCAGTTTCTCACCGGATTATATAAGTGAGTTGATGTTGTTTGTACAGCAGGAAATGGAAAAGTTAACGAGGCCGCATAGTAGTAGTTAATGATTTATTTTTTTTACTAAGCTGCATTACTACTATTCAACTTTGTTGTGTCACACTCTTGTACAGTTGTGAATTCTATTGGGCATTGTGGAAGTTGCATTACAGGATCGGAATATTTAAGGTTTTTAGTTGCCCCGTCCTTACTTGCCCCGTCCTTTAGGTCGGGGTAAATTTGAAAATTAGAAATCGGGCTTTAGCCCCAAATAATTGTTGGGCTAAAGCCCGAAAAATAATAACTTTTAAACACCTTTTAAACACCTTTTAAACACTGCCCTAAAGGGCGGTGCAATTAATTGGCTGCTCTTAAATCAGGGTAATTTTAAGGGTTGAGAAAAATTTAATAATGATAACAGATGTATTGATAATAAAGGATTTGACAAAGCATTATCAATCGTATGAATAAAGATAAAAAGATAATGGCAGGCTATACAATCGCTTCACCTGCCATATCCATAAAAAACTTTATCAAGCCCAAAGCCTGTGGCATGAATTTTTATTAATAGTAAGCAATAAATAAGGCGATCAATAAAAAAAATATCGCTTCAACTAATTAAAAATCAATATTCATTAAACTTTAAGATTATGAAAAAAATGTTTGCCTTAGCAGCTATTGCGGCTTCGCTTATCGCTTGCAACGACGCAGATACGGATAGAACTTCCGTTGAAGCCGACACCACTACTACCACCACAACTACGACTACGACTACCTATACTCCAGCTGAGGGAGATGTGTCCTACAGAGATGGAAAAGTGGTGGTATGGAGAAACAATGACTGGGTAGTGGCTGATGATGATGTAACCCTTGACAATGGTGTGGTAGTGCGCAGAAATGGTGAAGTGAGAAGAGATAATGATGTGGTTGTTCTTAAAGATGGGGAAGTAGTGAGCAGAACCGGAAAATTTTTCGACAAAGCAGGCAATGCTGTTGAAGATGCCTGGGATGCTACAAAAAAAGGAGCAAAAAAAGCGGGTGATGCTATTGAAAAAGGTGCTAAGAAAGTGGGAGAAGAAACAAAAGATGTTTTTAGGGATGATAAGAAAAAGGATACCTTATAGGTAATAGTTAACCCTTTTCCCAACCGACGTCTTATTACTGGCATGATGTAAATCATGAACCCTGCGATTAAATTGCAGGGTTTTTTGTATTCGTCTTCTTAAAAGCATTGTGTTGTGTAACTCAGCTTTCATTTTTCAACCATTTGATTGTAAGCTTCCGGTGTATTGCCAGGCAGGACGGTGGCTTTACCCGAATCAAGTGTACGCGAATAATTATTTTGTTTCGGCATTAAAAATCCGCTGCGGACACGGTACAGAGACCTATATTAAGGGTGCATTTAAAATTTGTAGCTTTTTTGCTCCTTAAGGGAGTTAATGATTTAAAACTAATGCTCCCATTTAGGGCAATGTCATTTAGTGAAGGGTTTTTATAATTGCCGTGCTCTTTAGAGCGGGGTAATGAAGTATCAATTATCTCTGGGCTTTAGCCCAACTTCTGACAAATACTACTACTGTGTTGGGCTAAAGCCCAGAGATAAGCAATTGCATTTTACATCCCGCCTTAAAAGGCGGGGCAATTGAAAACCCAAATTCCTTAACTAAATGACATTGCCCTTTAGAGGATCGGGCTTCTATGTTAATTATGATTTATCAAACCAACATATTAGTACATTTATCTATCAAAGCAATGCTTATGAAATATATCCCCATGCTCGTTTTGCTTTTATGCTCAACGCTACTGTCCGCACAAAAAAATGCATCCGTTTCTTTTGAAAAATGGATTAGCCTGAAAAATGTCGGAGGACCAATTATTTCACCTGATGGAAGAACCATTGTGTATGCTGTCGGTAGCACGGACTGGGCAAATAATTCTTATGATAATGAATTGTGGATGTCGCGTGATGATGAAGCACCAGTGCAATTGACACGTACAAATAAAAATAGTAGCTCTGGCGCACGGTTCACACCCGACAGCAGGTTTGTTAGCTTTCTTGCGGACCGTGGCGAAAAAACACAACTCTTTATTATATCCGTATTTGGCGGCGAATCCATGCAGGTAACAAAAGATGAAGATGGCATTAATGGTTACGAATGGAGCCCCGATGGAAGCAAGATCGTATACGTAAAAGCGGAACAGGATAGCAAAAAAGATAAAACAACCAAAGAACGTTTTGGTGCATTTGGTGTGGAAGGCGAAGAATATAAACAAAACCATTTATGGATGCTCAATTTCCATTACGATTCTATTGTACTCGCAGGCCAGGTGCCATGCTATACCCCGAAGGCTGATTCGACAAAAAAAGATTCCATAAAAAAAGAAACAACAACTAAAATAAAAGGACAGGAATGCATTGCACTCCCCGTTGCAAAACGCTTGACCGAAGGTGATTTTACCGTAAGTGGTTTTGCATGGAACCCCGATGGGAAAACCATTGCTTTCAACCGCCAGCGTAATCCTCTGATCAATTCAGGCATTACCGCAGACATTGCTGCCATTGATGTTGCCACTAAAAAAATGACAACATTCGTAAGCAATCCCACGGGTGATTTCTTCAGCCGGTGGAGCCCGGATGGTAAAGCATTTGTGTATAGCAGTTCGCTCGACGATTCAACAACTTTTTATTTTAAGAATAACCGCCTGTTCATTTATGATATTAATTCAAAAACAAGCCGTGAAATTGCACAGGACATTGACGAAAACAAATTTGTTGTTGACTGGAATAAGCAGGGATTATTTCTTGGCGCTTTTGAAAAAACAAAACAGAAAATATATACTGTTGATACAAAAACAGGAAACACAAAATCCATTAATATCCCCTTAGACCTCGTCGGTACTGCATCATTTAGCAGGAACACCGATAACATTGCTGTATCCGGAAGAAATTACGCAGACCTCAATGAAATTTATTTGTGGCGCTTAAACCAGCCATTGAAAAAGATCACCAACAATAGTATGCAGATTGCCAACTGGAATACACCGGTCAACGAAGTCATTTCATGGAAGAGTACTGACGGCGCCGTTATTGAAGGTGTGCTAATGAAGCCAAAGAATTATGATGCAAAAAAGAAATACCCGTTGCTGGTAGTCATTCATGGTGGGCCCACCGGAATTGACCTTCCCGATCCTGCGTCAGGTTATGTATATCCCCTCATGCAATGGATAGAAAAAGGTGCATTGGTATTGCGTGTCAATTACCGCGGTAGTGCGGGCTATGGCGAAAAATTCCGGTCCCTTAACGTTCGCAACCTGGGTGTTGGCGACATGTGGGATGTGGTAAGCGGTATAGACTACCTCAACAAAAAAGGAATGATCGACACAACAAAAATGGGTTCTATGGGCTGGAGCCAGGGTGGTTATATCTCTGCATTTCTTACTACCAATACAAACATATTCAAAGCCATTTCTGTTGGTGCAGGCATCTCCAACTGGGTTACCTATTATGTCAATACTGATATCACACCATTTACCCGGCAGTATTTGCAGGCAACACCGTGGAATGATATGGACATTTACATGAAAACATCACCCATGACCAATATAAATAAAGCAACCACCCCAACGTTGATACAGCATGGTGAGTTTGATAAAAGAGTTCCTATACCTAATGCTTATGAATTATACAGGGGATTACAGGACAAAGGTGTGCCTTCAAAATTAATTGTATATAAAGGATTCGGGCATGGTATCAATAAACCGAAAGAAAGATTAGCTGCAGTGTGGCATAACTGGCA
>JALZIY010000459.1 GCA_030860085.1 Bacteroidota bacterium
AGCTTGTACTTAGATTACTATTCTAATTATGAAGAAAAAAGCCTGCAAGGCAAATTGAAATTGGTGGGAAATCTTTCTTTAGAATACTATAGGCCATACGAGAATGAAGCATTCCGGGGAAAGCTAAAATCAATTGGCAGTACGGCCATCACTTACTACTCAGCATTTGATGATAGGTACAATACTGGAAAAATTAAAAGCGTTGGCGCTGTGTCCTACGTCTGGTACTCTCCCTTAAACCACTCTTACATGAGAGGTGGATTGAAAACGAATAACTACAGGCAGGTGATTAGTGGCACTACATATATTTTGCAATAAGAAGTTTTTGATGAAATAATACACCACCTCTTGTTTCTATATTGCCAGGCGTTGTTTGCTCGTCATTAATATGAACTGCACAAAAAAACGCAGTCCTTTTAGACTGCGCTTTGGCTATTATCTTTTTAAAGATCAATGACGTCCGTCTTTTTTATCCTTCTCGTTACCAATAATGGCCCCGGCACCTGCGCCAACGGCACCTCCGATAACTGCACCTGCCGCCCGGTTCTTTTTATTTACTATTGCTCCGGTTCCGGCACCTACTACACCACCAATAACAGCACCTTTGGCAGTTTTACTCCACCCGGTGTTTTTCTTGGCCGTATTATCCGACTCCGAAGACATCGCATCGGAACTAGTGGCTGTAGAACTGGTAGATGAAGTTTTAACCGCTGTGGTTTTCTTTTCCACAGTGGGAACAAAAGGCTCGGCTTTTTTAGTGGTTGGGACTTCTGATTTGCTGTTACAAGCTCCTAACAAAATAGCTGCGCTTAAAATAAATAAACTTTGTTTCATGAATTTTCTTTAGGGTGAATGATTAATTCGTGAAAGATAGTGCCGTAAGAAGCATAAGAAGAAGAAAGAATGCTAAAGCTTCACGAATACGATAATATACTATTGTCTGATAGGTAAATACCCCAGGCTGTGGAATTTACAATACGCCAGTCATTGTCTTAACGTTCGCAATGTTATCGAGTAACGAACTTCTTTTACAGGAGCAGTGGAATGCTGCCACTCGCTACGGGCAGGACCTTGCATTAGATAAAGCGACCGCCTTTTTACCGGTAAAGAAATGATAGATCCCCGGCCTTGTTTTATTTTAGCATGCGGACGTAAACGAAATGTACAATCTGCCAGAAGAGATATACCAACTATAATATCAAATGGAGGAGCATCCCTGTGCCAGTTGATTACTGCACTGACAGGATATTCAAGAACAAGCAGTTCTGCAAAATCCTGTGGTTCTATTGAAAATTGTTTAGAAACTCTATTGATAACCGGAGTAAAAAAGGGTGGTATATCTTTTCCTTTTGTAAGTGCTCTTTTGTCGAAGCTATAATCATAACCAAAACTTGCAACTTTTCGTTTTGCTTCGAAACCCTGGAAAACAAAAGTCGCCAGTTCTAATTTCGTAATGTCTCTAACTAATTCCCCTTCTTCCTCCGGGGTGATAAAATCAGGCATGTACAAAAATCCTTCAGGCAGTTGACGTTCTATTGGAAATAAGGTGCTCATTATAAAAATTCAAAAAAGCAAGGAACGATAATGAATGTCAAAAGCCCTTTACACAATTTTTTCTCTCTTATCACTTGAAATGCTTTTATAAATGGCATCTACCACACGCATATCTTTTAAACCTTCCTCACCGCTCACTTTAGAGGTTTTATTTTCCTGTACGCAGATTGCAAAATCATCCATTTGCGCCACCTGCTCAAAAAAATTGTTGTCAAAATTCATTGGTCCATCGATGGTTTTACCAACCTGCCCACCATAATAAAAGGCGGGGGAAAATTCGAACCATCCTCTTTCTGCATCGGCTCGTAAGCGGCTTATATTTTTATTATAGCTGGACATACATTTTGCCTTGGTGCCACTGTCAAAATCCAGATCAAAATAAATTGTTTCATCTACTTCTTTGAATACATCCGGGCGGAGCTTTTCTTCTCGGGCTGTAACGTAAGCCGGCTCTTCACCTGTTGTATAGCGGGCTGCCTGTATGGCATACACGCCCATGTCCATTAAACCGCCGCCACCTGCCAGTGCTTTATTCAAGCGCCAGCTTTTTTTGTCATTGCCCCATGTAAATCCATTCTCCGCATTGATGGTTATGATTTTTCCATACACCTTTTGTTGACCAATGCGCATGGCTTCCATATTAAATGGTTCAAAATGGAGCCTATACCCAATAGATAATAAACGACTGGCTTTTTTACAGGCGTCAATCATTTCCTGGCAATCCGATGCGTTCACTGCCATTGGCTTTTCGCAAATAACATGCTTGCCTGCGTTGGCAGCACGAATGGTAAACTCCTTATGCATGCCTACGGGTAACACGACATACACAATATCTATGTCTTTATTATCCCTGATGGTGTCGAAGTTTTGATAATTGTAGATATTTTTTCGCGGGATATTATATTTTTCTGCCCATAGTTTTTCTTTGGCTGGTGTACCCGTTACAACGCCTGCGAGATAACAATTCTTTGTTTGTTGTAATGCAGGAGCCAGTTGACCAGAACTGTACCCACCCAATCCTACCAGGGCAACACCTGATTTTTTTACATTAACAGAAACAGATGAAGCCGGGCTTACCTGCGACTGGCAGCGGCTAAAAGAAGAAAGAAGAACAGTCCCGCCAAAACCCAGGGTAAAGTCAGTTAAAAATTTTCTGCGTGAATTCTGTGTCGGTTTCATAAAATGATTTTTAAAAAGGCATCAACAAGTAATGGTTTCATTTAAATATGTCCATTAAAAGATAAAGATTTTATCGGTTTCAAACGGCGCATTTCAAATTTTCGCGGTGTTGAATTGAAAATATCTATGTATTTAATCTATGTGACATATGTTTATGTGCTAATCTGCTAATCAATTTTAACAAAGCAAAAATGAAAATAATTATTGCAATTTGCCTTCTTATGGCAATTACAAATTCCCAGGCACAAAATTCTTACAAAACCATTGGCACAGTTGAAAGGCTTGATCCTTCATTGGATAAAATTATTTCTGCAAATGCTAAAGCAGAAATAATTGCAGAAGGCTTTGAATGGAGTGAAGGACCGCTATGGGTAGAAAAAAATAAAATGCTTTTGTTTTCTGATGTGCCAATGAATATTATTTATAAGTGGACAGAAGAAAAAGGAAAAGAAGTTTACCTAACTCCATCGGGTTATACCGATACTGCAAAACGTGGGGGCGAAACCGGAAGCAATGGATTGACAATGGACAACAAAGGCACTCTTGTTTTATGCCAGCATGGCAACAGGCAAATGGCAAGAATGGATGCGCCACTTGATAAACCTGCACCAAAGTTTGTATCAATAGCAAATCTTTATCAAAGCAAAAGATTTAATAGTCCTAACGATGCTGTGTATAATAAGAAAGGGGAATTATTTTTTACAGACCCGCCTTATGGCCTTGAAAAAAATATGAATGATCCTAAAAAAGAAATTCCTTTCCAGGGTGTATATAAAGTAAAAACTTCGGGTGAAGTGGTGCTGATTACAGATACACTAACCCGCCCAAATGGTATTGCATTTTTACCCGGTGAAAAAACTTTGATCATTGCTAATTCAGACGGCAAAAAACCTAACTGGTACGCCATTGATATTGGCCCTGGCGATGCTGTTAGCAATGCAAGAATTTTTTATAGTGCAGCAGGCTACGATAAAACATGGAAAGGCGGAAACGACGGATTAAAAGTTGATAAAA
>JALZIY010000469.1 GCA_030860085.1 Bacteroidota bacterium
AACATCCTCTTGAATATAAAAACATTTACCAGCTTTTGGTAATGGTTGTTTTATCTGCACAGGATTCTGACAAGCATATCAATTCGCTTGCCGCGGAATTATTCAAAGTATTTCCCAACATGGAATCGCTCAGCAATGCAACACCGGAAGCACTTTTTCCTTATGTAGGGAAGGTTCGCAATTTTGCGAACAAAGGAAAATGGCTGAGTGCGATTGCAAAACAATTAAAAAAAGATAAAAACATTCCGCTGACAATGGAGGAGCTAACTGCATTGCCCGGCATTGGCAGAAAATCTGCAAATGTTATCATGCGTGAAGTGGGAGTAAAAGCTGAAGGTGTTATGGTTGATCTGCATGTAGTTCGTGTGGCGCAGCGGCTGGGAATTGCAACCAGTGCTGATCCAAAAAAAATTGAGCAGCAGATTATGGAAGTAATACCGCAATCAGATTGGGGCGAAACAGGAATGGCTATTTCTTTTTTAGGAAGAGAAACCTGCCGTCCTTCACATCCGCAACATGAGGAATGTGTAATGAGCAGAGTTTGCGAATATTATAAGCAGTTGAGAGGCGGGCAATAAAATATGACGCTAAGAGTCCAAATTTTCAAACCAAATTTCTTGAAATAATTACCTCTGCCCTGGCATATAACTATATAGCAAAACAGCAAGTAGCATCCCAAGGGGGGAGTAGGTTACGCATACTAAACACAATTAAGATTACAAAAGTGATTTTGTAAATTGCAGTATGGGATTAACAGAAAGAAAATATACTCCACCGCCTCGTACGGGTATTGAAGTTTTTGAAATGTTGCCCGAAGGTACTTTAGCAGAATTGATCTATGATAAAATCTATATGTCACCATCACCTTTATATTCTCACCAGCAAATTGCAGGCGAACTATTTACGCAAATAATGCTCTTTGTAAAGGAAAAACAAGCGGGTGTATGTATCATTTCTCCAATAGATATATTTTTAGACGATAAAAATGTTTTGCAGCCTGACATTGTTTTTATCTCTAAAGAAAAAATGTACATAATAAAAGATAACCGGATCAAAGGCTGCCCTGACCTGATCGTTGAAATTCTTTCTCCCGGTAATGAACACCATGATAAAGAAATAAAAAAGGAAGTGTACGAAAAATTCGGCGTGAAAGAATATTTTATTGTAAACCCAAAAACAAAGGAAACAATAGCTTACTTTTTAGAAAACAATAAATATGTAGAGCAAACTTCTTCAACCGGTGTAATTGTTTCCCAGATTTTAAACAATAGCTTCTCTTTTTAATCATTGACTTCTATGCTTTGTACGGTTTGGGTTTGTAAATACGATTGCACTAGGCGCTTATCTGTGCCGCCTTTGTACTGCCAATGACACATCAGGCAGCTTTTTGTTTTTTGTGCGAAATTGTCGTAACAAATCAAAATGGCTTAGTGCAATTGCAAAACAAATAAAAAAAGATAAAAACATTCCACTGACAATGGAAGAGCTAACAGCATTGCCCGGCATTGGCAGAAAATCTGCAAATGTTATTATGCGTGAGGCAGGAGTAAAAGCCGAAGGTGTTATGGTTGACCTGCATGTAGTGCGTGTGGCGCAGCGGCTGGGGATTGCAACCAGTGCTGATCCCAAAAAAATTGAACAGCAGATTATGGAAGTGATACCTCAATCAGACTGGGGCGAAACAGGAATGGCTATTTCTTTTTTAGGAAGAGAAACGTGCCGTCCTTCACATCCGCAGCATGAAGAATGTGTGATGAGCAGTGTTTGTGAATATTATAGGCAGGTGAATTCGGGAAGTAAAAGATTTGACAAGAATTAAGCATTATTCTTTAAGTATATAGCATCTCTTGATTAAAATTTAATCCTGCAGATGAGTAGCTATCGTAACTTATCCCTTTCGCATTAGGAATTGCTCATGCTAATACATCGGCTTCATGCCTTTGTTTTTCCAATAATTAATAATCGGTGTATAAGGCCCGAACTTATGATGTGCAGCAGAAAAAGTATCTACAAACGGGCCCTCGTCATAATCAATAGCTTTTTCTTCCGGGTAAGGGTAAGCGGTGGTTTTTATATACGGTCTTTTATGAATAACGTCATCATTTACAAAAGCTGCTATGTCCAGGGCTTCTTCATCGGATAAAAAAGGTTTATCCCAGGTAGCTTTACCAAAGGGCATATTTGCTTTTAACCATTGGGCCATTTTAATTACACGGTGCATGCTCGAACCACGCTGATATGCTGTTTCACCCCACAAAGGAGGATAGGCATAAGTTATATTATCAGCCCGTAATTGTCCTTCACCATTTGCACCATGACAGCTCTGGCAATGTAGTGCAAAAAGTTGGCGTCCCTTTTCAGAACTTGCGGCTCTTGGAGGAAAAGAAATTTCTAAATTCTTTACACCCTTTATTTTTTCTGTTTTAGAGGTGAAACCATTGATCCACTTAAAGTACGAGAGAAAGGCAATCATCTCTTTGCTGTCAAGCGGCAAAGGTTTACCGTTGTGTGGCCTTTCAATGCAATTATTAATCCTGTCTGCCAATGTGAGCACTTTTCCTTCACGAGCTCTATATTGGGGATATACTTCATGCGATTGCATGAGACTAAAAGAAAATGCTTTTGTACCAGCATCCTGGTGGCAATTGGTGCAGTTCATTTTGTTGCCAAGATATTTTCCATTAGTGCCTTGTGGACCAATATACAGCGCAGTATTTATCATTAACTCACGCCCATATTTTACTGCATCTCCAAATTTGTCATGCGGTATCTGGGAAATATCTGGTATCAAAAGCTGCTCCTCTTTTTTTACAGGGGAAAGAAAAGAAAGGAAAATCACCAGGGCAATAATCATTACCATACACCCGATAACTATTTTCAACTTTTTCATGATATGAACAAATCAATTGTATATGGTGAATAGGAAATATTTAAATTATGATATTAGGAATGGTTCTAGATGTTCTTTAGAAATAAATAGGGCACGGTAAGATATAATTCCACTACTCCGCAATTGCCATAGAAAATCTCCATTAAGATTGGTTAACGCTACGGTCTTTTGTTGTGATGCACACTGCAACAAGGTATTATCACTTATTAAATAACTACTGCCCATACGGTTAGAAAAAAGTTGCGGCGGAAGAAGAGTACTAATAATAAGCTGTGCTTTTTTTGTCTTTTCATCTAACGTAAAAGCGAGGGATCCTGATATCTTATTTTTGGTGCCGTTATCAAAAAACTGCAGCCATCCACGATCATTGATGTGCACGGCATGGGCCTGCTCAAAAGAAACTCCAGGGGGCATTTCAAAATCTCCGCCCTTTCCAAACTTCCATAGAACTTTGCCGGTTACGGCATCTATTTTCCATATTTGCCCGTTATTGTAAAATGAAACAAGGTAATTGCCATCTTTATCAAATGAAACACTGTTAGCATGCATCCAATCCCTTTTGGTCTGTAAAATTCTTTCGTCCTTTAGAGGATCCAATTCATCAAATACCGTCCACTTCCATTTTTTGCGGCCTTGCCTATCCAGCACCAGGATGCCGTCGCCGCGAACCGTATCGTTTTCTAAACCACCCCGGGAACGCAGATCAATTATCTTATCTTCTACACAAAGTGTAACGATCTCGTTTTTGGAATTCGAAATGATCTCATGATGGATGGTTTGCTGAAAATCGTTCTGCCCTTTTTTAAGATACAGCAATGTGTCACCCGCTAAGGATAGTTCTAAGATGGCAGAGCCATAGCTTGTTTCATATTCTTTTGTTCCCAGCAGGCAAAGCAAAGTTTGGTTTGTGGTAAAGTGCACTACTCTGAAACCTGCATTTTTTGACTGGTGATGCCATACGATATTTCCTTTAGAATTCAACAGTACAATAATACCGGGAACCTCACGCTGGTGCACCATTACATATCCTTTTTTAAAAACATCCGGGAGCGCTGTTGTATCGGCACAGGTCACCTGGAATGTTTCTTGTATTCCTCCGGGATAATCAATAGTCTTGAAAAAATAGTCACGGGATACGTTAGTAGAATTTTCACCAGACGTAACAATATTGAAGATGTACTGTTGGCCGGGTTTCAGATTAGTTAACAAGAACCGGTGATCCCTGTTACGTTCAGACGTTGGGGTGATAAAGGGTTTTTCTTTCTCTCCTGCTACCCGGTATTTTAATAAAGCATTCTGTGCATCGGTTGTGTGAGCTTCTATTTGTGCATTTAAAACATTTGATCCCGGAAAGCTTACTCTTACCCTGGCAATTTTGGTTTT
This sequence comes from Bacteroidota bacterium, assembly GCA_030860085.1. Classification (GTDB taxonomy): domain Bacteria; phylum Bacteroidota; class Bacteroidia; order Chitinophagales; family Chitinophagaceae; genus Flavisolibacter. Next base: position 4,274 of record JALZIY010000469.1, read on the forward strand.
ATCATAGCCAGAACAGGAA
>JALZIY010000476.1 GCA_030860085.1 Bacteroidota bacterium
TCGTGCTCCCCTTTAGGGGATGGGGGCTTCTGCGAATTGAAGCTTGCGACAATTTGGAATGCACCCAAGTGGTAACATAAAATTTCATTAGATGATTAGCGTTGCGTTACCTATTTATAGCAAAGTGGATTACAGGCATGCGAAGTGTAAATTTATTTTATATCGGTCGTTATTTATTATTGATGAAATGTCGTTAATAGATCGTTACAAGTTTATGTTGCCTCCATTGAATTAAGCACACAGACATATTGTTGTTATATATTTAGATTACGTTTCTTAGAATAGATTACTGAATTGTAATGCTCATTGCCAGGGAAATATTTAATTATTTAGAATTTAGAAATATGAAAAAAGTATCAATAATTTTTCCTGCACTTGCCTTCCTGTTTATGGGATGCACCAATAATCAAAAACCTTTAGGCGCTAAAGAAAGTAACAGTGTGAAAGACACTGCATCCTTAACAAAAAAGAAGACCATCGTTTTTTTTGGTAATAGTCTCACTGCCGGATATGGCTTAAACCCTGCAGAAGCTTTCCCTGCAATAATTCAAAACAAAATAGATTCTCTCGGTCTGCCATACAAAGTGGTCAACGCTGGAGTAAGCGGCGAAACTTCTTCCGGTGGCGATAGCCGTATCAGCTGGATATTACGTCAGCCTGTGGATGTTTTTGTACTTGAACTCGGTGCCAATGACGGGTTACGGGGCATACCCCCTTCAGCAACTAGGAAAAGTCTTCAGTCCATCATTGATAAAGTAAAATCAAAATATCCTGCGGCAAAACAGGTTCTTGCAGGGATGCAAATACCACCCAATATGGGACAAAAATATTCCACAGAGTTTCGTAATATTTACCAGGAACTGGCTACTGCAAATGAGATGACACTCATCCCATTCGTTCTGGAAGGTGTTGGAGGAGAAGCAAAGTTGAACCAGCAGGATGGTATTCATCCCACTGCAGAAGGCCATCGAATAGTAGCAGAAAATATCTGGCGTGAATTAGAAAAGATATTGTAGCCAGACTTTTATTGTGAAATTATTTTTAATGAAATTATGGCTTGTTCTTCCTTCAATTGTACTATTGTTAGTTAATGTGAATTGTCAATATTTCAGGATTGATCACCATCAACGAACATCAACGTTTACACTTCTTCCCTTAAAATCTCCAGCGGTGGTCTTGTAACTACCGACCGGCTATTGACTAAACCAATGATTACTGTAAGAAGGCATATAGAAACAAACACAGCGAGCAAGGGCAGCAACTGAGGCGTAAAAATTGTTTGAAAAATAAACTTTGCCAATAGCCAGCTTCCGGCCAATGATAAGATAATACCAGTGGCTGCGGCAAGCGCTCCTAAGAAAAAATATTCCAGCGCCGTGATGTAAAAAATTTGTTTACGGCTGGCACCCAGTGTTCGCAGCAACACACTTTCCTGTATACGTTGATACTTGCTGATAAGCACGGAAGCTATCAATACAACAAGGCCGGTGATGATACTAAAACCAGCCATGAAGCGAATAACAAAACCAATCTTATCCAGCAATTTATCCAACACACTCAACACCAAACCCAGATCAATAATTGACACGTTGGGAAATTGTTGCACCACTAATTGCTGAAAGCGGGCTGAGGTTTCCTTATTTGGTAAACGGGTAAGCAATACATGAAACTGTGGAGCTTCTTCCAAAATACCCGCCGGAAAAACCACAAGGAAATTTGTTTGTATCCGGTTCCAGTCTACTTCACGCAAACTGCCTACAACAGTAGATATAATAGAACCCTGCACATTAAATATCATCTTATCACCAATCTCTATACTGTTTCGTTTTGCAAAACGTTCTTCTACAGAAATAAATACACTGCCCGAAGGTCTGTCAACCGTGCCGGTCCATTTACCCCTGGTGATTTTTTCTGAACTAGTGAGTGTATCACGAAACGTAACCCGGTATTCCCGGCTAAAAATCCATTTCTGCATTTCAATAGTGCTGTCTTTTTCCAGCACTGCAGCAGTTATATTATTCACTTGTTCCAATCGCATATTCACAATCGGTACCATTCCATCAATAGGTAAATTTTGCTGCTGTGCCAGCGCCAATACTTTATTTTTTTGTGCCGGCTGTATATCAAATAAAACTGCGTTAGGCTGGTTGCCGCTGGCAGATAAATTTACACGGTTCAGCAAAATAGATTGAATAGAAAACAAGGTGCATATAAACGCGGTGCCTAAGCCAATAGCAACAATCAATATGGTTGTTTGATTATTTGGCCTAAATAAATTGGCCAATCCCTGCCGCCATAAATAACTCCATGAATCAGGGAAAAAACGACGGACAGCCCACGTAAGCAGTGCCGCAATCGCAACTAATATTAAGAAAGCGATGATTACACCAAGGGTGAAAAAAACAGCCTGGCTCCAGCTATTTAATTGCAGCCAGCTAAACCCAAATACAAAGAGCAAAATACCTCCGTAAACTATCCACTTCACAGGATCTTTAAACAGACTGAGTGGTTGTAACGATAAGCGAAGTGTATTTAACGGAGAAACATTCCTGATGGATATCAGGGGCAATAAAGCAAAGAGAAACGAGATCACAATGCCTAATGCTATACCCTGACCAATAGCTGTCCATGAAATATTGGTATTGATTGTTACCGGTAAAAATTCTTTTAGAACAATTGGCAAAAATTGTTGAATAACTGTTCCTAAAACAGCACCAATAACTGACCCTATAAAACCTATAATAACAATCTGTACAAGGTAAATTAAAAACGCTTGTGAGCCTTGTGCACCAAGGCAACGCATGATGGCTACTGCATTTATTTTTTCACGTACATAAATATGAATTGCGCTTGCTACGCCAATGCAGCCAAGCAATAAAGCAATAAAACTTACCAATGCCAGGAACTGTGTCAGGTCTCTCAACGACCGGCTTGTATCTTCTTTCTGACTTTCAACCGTATCGTAATTAATGCCTTCTCTTTCCAGTCGCGGCTCAATATTTTTTATAAGCTTTTCCATGTTCACTGCACGGTCAAACTTGAAAAAGTATTTATAACTGATCCGGCTGCCTTTTTGCGAAAGTCCTGTCTGGTCAAGGTATTGAAGGGGTATATACACGATCGGCGCGACAGAAGCCGACAAGCCTGTTTGTCCTGGTGCACCCATTAATGTTCCCGCAATTGCAAAACTTAAATTGCCAACTTTTACCGAGTCACCAACCTGTGCATTGTATTGTAGCATCAGGGTTTGATCTACCAATGCTCCCTGCAATTTTCTAAACAACCGGCCAGCCGTTACAGGCATCGTTTCCAGGTCTCCGTAGTAAGGAAACTCTCCACTCAATGCACGAACCTGCACCAAACGTGTTCCTGAATTTTTTGGAAAATAGATCATTGACGTAAAGCTGCGTTCCTCCGATCTCCTGTCACCAAGCGAATCAGCCAGTTTTTTTATACCGGCGCTCACCTGTTTATTGCTGCTCATCTCCAGGTCGGCACCCAATAAAGAAGCAGCCTGCTTGTCAATTTCCTGCCGCATATTATCACCGAGGGAGTAAATGGCAACCAATGCTGCAATGCCCAATATAATAGACGATACGAACAGCAATAAGCGTGACCGGTTCCGCCTGCTATCACGCCACGCCATCTTAAAAAGCCAGGGGAAATTTAAATTTTTTATGTTACTCATTCGTTCACTATTAATATTTAGCATGCTTTCCGGCTTTTATTTTTTTGTACTGAGCTTTTGTAATAATGAACTAGTGTCATGTCAACTTTATTTTGTCGCCGGGAAGACGGTAAAATCAAACAGCAATTAATATTTTGACGGGCAGCATTTTCAACTTCTTATTTCCTTACCATCTTCCCGGCAATTTTAACTTGACATGACACTTAGATGTTTGACTCCTACGGAGTCAGCTTAATAACTTTCTTTCTCATACTACAAAGATTTGTCTCCTACGGAGACAGTTCAGGCTCAGCTTTCCTACTAATCAAATCACACAGCATACGCACTATTCATGGTTGCTTCATCCGAAACAATTCTGCCACCTTTCAATTTTATAATACGGCCTGTTTTATTTGCCAGGTCAAAATCATGCGTTACTAAGATCAATGTTGTACCGGCTTCCTTATTCAGATCAAAAATCAATTCAATTATTTTTTCACTCGTTTCAGCATCCAGGTTACCCGTAGGTTCATCTGCAAACAAAATTTGTGGCTTGTTGGAAAAAGCACGGGCAAGCGATACTCTTTGTTGTTCTCCCCCACTCAGTTGTGCCGGGTAATGATGTCCACGATCAGCAAGGCCAACCTTTTGCAAGAGGTCAAGCGCTCTTGGTTTTATATGTCTTTCACCACGCAATTCCAAAGGCACCATTACATTTTCAAGTGCTGTAAGTGTAGGCAGCAATTGAAAGTTTTGAAAAATAAAACCCACGTGTTCATTGCGAACCTGTGCCCGTTGGTCTTCATTCAAATTATCCAGCTTTATACCATTCAGTTCCACTGTGCCCGAACTTGATCGGTCTAATCCCGCAGCGAGTCCAAGCAAGGTAGTCTTGCCGCTTCCCGAAGGGCCAACAATAGACATTGTGGAGCCCTCTTCTACCGAAAAATCAATATCGTCCAAAACAGTTAAACTGCGTCCTGCGCTTTTATAAGTTTTGCTTACGTTTTGTATATTAAGTATAGTAGCCATTAAAATTTTTTTCGTTTATGTTTTTTATTTGAATGCGAATGCCTTCTTTATTTTATTGATGTAAATTTTTTCTTCATCTCTATAACTATTTTTATAAGATCTGCCGCGGCATTCCAAATTATCTTTTATTCGTAAATACAAAACTGAGCTGGGTGACATTGCCACACTCCCTAAAAACCAAAACAAACATCGAAAGTTTATGTTCCGGCGATGTTTTACTCTTTCCTAAAAATATATATCCTATACATAAATTAAGGCAAGCCCACCATATATTAACAGTTTGCAATTAAATCAACTATTAATTTCAGATCAGCCACTAAATAGTTCATGTTTTGTACTTAGCGACCACATTCAATTTAAAAAACCTTGCGCAGGACTACTGAAGAAAAAATTGGTAATCTGAAACCGCTACTTTAAAATTCACCACCCAGATCATCGGCGAAATAACTACCCATTCTCTTTAGGAGAGTTCATCTAGCTATAAAG
>JALZIY010000121.1 GCA_030860085.1 Bacteroidota bacterium
GACTTCTACACCTCCGTAACGGCATTGCCATACCAGTGGGGCGTACGCATCACGTTCATTTTCAAACGGCTCTGCATCAGCATTAAAATAATGTTTGTTTTCCAAAATTTTGGGAATTCCCTTTTCGTCGAGTTCGTCGCCGCCCTCATCTCCATAACAAAAAAAAGCGGCTGTTCTTCCTTCCAGGTGATTAAGGCTAAGTTCTTTCCATCGTTCGGTATGTTCGAATTTCATAGCCAGTTCCGGGTCTTTATGTTTGATGGTAGTTTCATCAGGATTGCCGCCATTCATACACACCATTCTATCAAACATTAGTTTCAAATTGGAGCTCGGTCCATACCAGTTTATAGGTCCGATAACAGCCCATGCATCTGCCATGTCGAGTCTTTCATACATATCTAAATTCCACATCAGGTCGGGTTCTGCCCGACTGTTTTTACTGTAACAATTGCATGGCCATACACAAAGCGCCATTGAAGTGGACACGCAGGCATTGCAGCTTTGAATTCTTTCACGTTTATATACATTACTCAAATCTTCGTAATCAATTTCCCAATCCTGTGGTAGCATGTCAACCATTCGCATCATCAGTGTACGGGCTTTGCCATCCACCCCAGGACAATTGTATTGCCTTCTTTGTGAACCTGCAATAATTAATATACGAAAGGGCCGTTGTGCAGGCGGGAGTTTTGCATTTTCATCTTTCGGTTTCATGGCATTATTACTGCAAACAATACACCACGGAATTTGTTTATTGATGAATACATTTTTATGAATTGGTGGGAGGCCATAAAAAAATATTATATCACCTTAGGTGAACGGTATGAAGTTGACCCTTTGTTGTTTGTAGCTATTCATGTAGTAGCAACTCCTCTTTTTGCCGCAGCCGTTTGGTGGATCATTTATAATAAAAAAAAGAAAAGGTCGATTGTGCTGCCAGGCATTATGGCAGCTTTTATCTTCAATGCTGCAAATATCTATTTAGTTATATGGGGAAAGAATATACCTTTTTGGATCTATGCAATTGTAGGCACGTTAACAATTATAAGCACTTATTTATCTGTGAAGAATATTAAAAAGAAAATGGCTAACGTATAGTAGTTATTCAATGGTTTATAGATAAGTAGCAATCCATCGCCACGTAAAAAAGTGCTTCTTTATAACACTTCACCGCTTCAACCGGCTTATTTTTTTATAAACCTATGGTATAGTATCATCTCTTTTTTTAAAATTTATTTGGTAGATCAATTACTTATCGTAATATTGCGATATAATTATGGGAGTAACAAAATCATACGAATTTACTGCAAAAGAAAACAGGCTGGCAAAATATGCCAAGGCATTAGCTCACCCTGCAAGGGTTGCTATATTAAAATTGTTAGCAAGTAAACAAACCTGCGTTTGCGGAGATATAGTTGAGGAATTACCACTTTCACAAAGCACCGTTTCTCAACATCTAAAAGAATTAAAAGACGCTGGATTAATTATAGGAGAGATTGAAGGCGCTAAAGTTTGCTATTGCATTGATGAAAAGGAATGGAAATTAGCCCAGGCCTGGATAAATCAATTATTTGATACTTACAAAGGTGGCAACGGTTGTTGCTGACTTTTTTTTGTTCATAATCATCGCCATATTACGATAACTTAAAAATTAAATACAATGGAAACACAAGACAATGTAAAAGAAATGGTACGTCAGAAATATTCTGAAATTGCTTTGCAAGACAAAGAAACTAATGCTTCTTCATGCTGCGGTTCGGGTTGTTGCACAACCGAAGTGTATAGCATTATGTCAGACGATTACAATAAGTTAGAAGGCTATAATCCTGATGCTGACTTAGGCTTAGGTTGTGGTTTACCAACTCTATTTGCCAAAATAAAAAAAGGGGATGTTGTGATTGACTTAGGAAGTGGTGCCGGAAATGATGCTTTTATAGCAAGGCATGAAACAGGTGAAGCAGGCAAAGTAATAGGCATAGACTTTACACCGGCTATGATTAAAAGAGCAATACAAAACGCAGAAACAAGAGGTTTTAATAATGTAGAATTCAGGCAAGGCGATATTGAAAAAATGCCGGTTACTGCTGGTATAGCTGATGTTATTGTAAGTAACTGTGTATTGAATTTAGTTCCTAATAAGGACGGAGTTTTTAAAGAAATCTTTAGAGTGCTTAAGCCTGGTGGACACTTTTCTATTTCTGACATTGTGTTAGAAGGAGAATTACCCAGGGAGATAAAAGAAGCTGCAGAAATGTATGCAGGTTGTGTGGCGGGTGCGGTTCAAAAGCCGTTTTATTTAGACTTGATACAAAGCAATGGCTTTGCTAACATCACTGTTCAAAAAGACAAAGCAATTATTATCCCTGATGACATTCTAAGCAACTACTTATCAGCAGAACAGATCGCAGCTTTCAAACAAGCAGGAACAGGCATTCGCAGCATAACTGTTTATGCAGAAAAACCTTTAGCAGAAAAAGCAGCTTGTTGTGGCCCTGCATGCTGTAATTAATAAACCTTCAATGATGAATACGCTATTTCAAATTGAGATAACTAAGGCAGATGATAAATTCAGGCAATCTATTGTCTCTTTATTACAAGCAGAGAAATTGCCTGTAAAAGATTTGCCATCCCCATTAGATAACTTCTTCGTAGCTGTTGAAGACAACAACGTTATCGGGGTGATTGGTTTAGAGCAGTATGATAAGTGTGGCCTGTTGCGTTCAATGGTTGTAAATATTCAATACCGGAACAAAAACATTGCATCAAGATTAGTAAATAAATTGGAGGAAAAGGCTGGCAGCTTAGGAATTGAATCCATTTACTTATTAACAGAAACGGCAACGGCATATTTTGAAAAAAAGGGTTATGAAAAAATAGGCAGAACAGAAGTACCTAAATCAATTCAGGCATCCACTGAGTTTAGCAGTGTGTGCCCGGATAGTGCAATCGTTATGAAAAAGGCAATTGCTTAATCATGAGTAAATACATAGCTGAGCTGATAGGAACTTTTGCAATTGTGTTTTGTGGTACAGGTGCCATTGTCATAAATGAACAAACAAATGGTGCAGTTTCTCATGTAGGGATCGCAATAACATTTGGCTTGATTGTAATGGCAATGATTTATTCTTTAGGCAATATATCCGGGGCACATCCAGGAGCAGCATTTGCCATTCCGGTATTTAGAATACTTCATCCTAAAAACAATCAGAATGAGAATAGCCATGTTCAGTGATATACACGCTAATCTCCCGGCATTAGAAAGCTGTTTAAAAAGCATAGAAGAACAAAAGCCTGATGCAATCTATTGCCTGGGTGATTTGGTGGGTTATAATATTTGGCCTAATGAAGTAATCAATGAAATAAGGAGTAGAGGCATTCCCACCATTGCTGGAAATTACGACCAGGGCATTGGTTTAAACAGAGATGATTGTGGTTGTGCATACAAAACAGAGCCTGAAAAAGAAATGGGCAAGATTTCAATTTCTTATACTAATTCGATTGTAAAAGATGAAGAAAGAAAATACCTGAGAACGCTACCCGCACATATTAAGGTGGAATTCCAGTTAAACAATGACAAGCTTAATCTTCTTTTGGTGCATGGAAGCCCAAGAAAAATTAATGAGTATTTATTTGAAGACAGAGATGAGAAAAGTTTGTTGAGAATAATGGAAGGAGCCGATGCAGACATCATGTGTTTCGGCCATACACACAAACCTTATCATAGGATACTGCCAACAGAGTCAACAGAAAATACACATTACCGCCATGCAATCAATATCGGTTCTGTAGGTAAACCAAAAGACAACAATCCAAAAGGTTGTTTTGTAATGCTTACAATCAATGCTGATAGTACTATAACTAACAAAGATACAGTACAGGTAGACTTTATAAGATTTGACTATGATGTAGAAAAAGCAGCTAAAGCAGTGGAAGAAAGTTCATTACCAAATGAATATGCAGATATGCTGAGAAAGGGTTATTAAATTTTAATAAAATCATTAATTAATCAATAATAAAATTATGAGGATAAAATTGTTTCTTATTTTTTTGTCAGCTTCTTCAATAGTGGCTGCGCAAACTGTAAAACAGGGTAATATTAAATTACCAAGACCGACAGTTGCTGCTCAAGGACATTATAAGCATTTACAAAAATACCCCGCAACAAGTACAACCATTGCGACAGACAAAAAGCAGTTTCCCTTACAAACTATGCGTCCTTCTTATTTCAACAACTTAAAGTTAAGAGCAGTATATGTT
>JALZIY010000145.1 GCA_030860085.1 Bacteroidota bacterium
CCTTCTCCTTTGGAGAAGGTCGGGAGGAGGTCTAAGGTCAGGTGGGTTTTGGAAGATGCCATAAAAACCGAACGATGAAGTGAGTGACCTGCTTTCGCTGTAGCTTCAGCTAAGGCAAGCACAACAGACGATGCCATGAAAAACCTACAGCTGGAAATCAAAAATATTCTTTATAAATTTTTAAAACCAAAACGAGATGAGCATCACAATTAATGTAACTGTTAACGGACAGAAATACAGTCACAACTTAGAACCGAGATTGTTATTGGTACACTACCTGAGGGATACACTTCGTCTTACCGGCACCCATGTCGGATGTGATACCAGCAGTTGTGGAACTTGCACCATACATGTAAATGGTAAAGCTACCAAAAGTTGCACTATACTGGCAGTGCAGGCTGATGGATACAACATCACAACCATTGAAGGGTTGGCGAATAAAGAAGAAATGCATCTATTACAGGAAGGCTTCAAAGAGTGCCATGGATTGCAATGTGGTTTTTGCACTCCGGGTATGATAATGACATCTGCAGACCTTTTGCTAAATAACCCGAACCCGGACGAAGAAGAAATACGGGCAGCATTGGAAGGGAATTTTTGCCGTTGTACCGGCTACCACAATATTGTAAAATCAGTGCAGTATGCTGCTGAAAAAATGACTGCAAACAAAACTAAAATGGAGGCAACTATATGAGCACTACCAATGGATTGATCGGTAAATCCGTTAAGCGGGTTGAAGACAAAAGATTTATTACCGGCAGAGGAAAATATACAGATGATATTATATTGCCACAGCAAACCTACGCATCGTTTGTACGAAGCCCTTATGCATATGCAAAAATTTTAAGTGTTGATATAAACGCTGCAAACAATATGCCCGGCGTAGTAGCTATTTATACGGGTGCCGATGTAGCTGATGTAAATGGTGTGCCCTGCGGCTGGCAGGTGAATTTTAAAAATGGTGATACTATGAAGGAACCCAAACATCCGCTGCTTGTAGCAGATAAAGCAAGGCATGTGGGTGATGCGGTTGCTATTGTTATAGCTGAGTCGCAGGAGCAGGCTGTAGATGCTGCAGAAGCTGTGATTGTTGACTATGAAGAACTGCCTTGTGTGATAGATGCATCAAAAGCTGCACAGCCCGGGGCAGCTTTAGTGCATGATGATGTGCCCAATAATATTTGTTATGATTGGGCATTGGGAAATCCTATTGAAGAAGTGAATGAAGCCATGAGTAAAGCGGCCCATGTTACTACCTTGGAATTTGTGAACCAACGCCTTGTACCCAATGCTATTGAGCCTCGCAGCTATAATAGTGCTTATGATGCTGGCAATGACAAATACACATTGTATACGAGTACGCAGGCTCCGCATCTTATACGATTATTAATGTGTGCTTTTGTATTAGGCTTACCTGAACATAAAGTTCGTGTTGTAGGCCCTGATGTAGGTGGTGCTTTTGGCAGCAAAATATTTCATTATACAGAAGAAGCATTACTTACCTGGTGCACAAAAAGAATTGGAAGACCAGTTAAGTGGACGTCAACAAGAAGTGAAGCTTTTCAATTGGATGCACATGGAAGAGATCATGTAACCAAGGCGGAAATGGGTTTTGATAAGGATGGAAAAATTACTGCCCTTCGTGTAAAAACCTTTGCAAACCTTGGCGCTTATCTTTCTACATTTAGTACTTGTGTACCTACTTATTTGCACGGCACCTTATTGCAGGGATTATATACCACTCCTAAGATAAATGTTGATGTAACAGCGGTGTTTACACATACTACAGTTGTCGATGCATACCGTGGAGCAGGAAGACCGGAAGCAACTTATTTACTGGAAAGGCTCATTGATCTTGCTGCATTGGAAATGAATGTTGACCCGGCCGAACTGCGTTTCAAGAACTTCATTCCTCCTTTTGATGGCGTGAACCAACCAGGTTATCAGACACAGGTAGCGTTACAGTACGACAGTGGTGATTACCAGGGGGTATTGAAAAAAGGTTTGCAAATGTTAGGTTATGATGATGTACGCAAAGCACAGAAAGAATTTGCTAAAAATAGAAAGTTGTTAGGTGTCGGCTTCTCAACATACATTGAAGCATGTGGCATTGCACCATCGGCCGTTGCAGGAGCTTTGGGTGCAAGGGCAGGCTTGTTCGAAGTGGGTCAGGTTCGGGTGCAGCCCACCGGTAAAGTGAGTGTTTATACAGGCTCCCATTCACATGGGCAAGGACATGAAACAACTTTTGCACAGGTGGTTGCAGATAAATTGGGTATTGGAATGGAGGATGTGGAAATAGTACATGGTGACAGTGACGCAGTGGCTTTTGGTATGGGTACCTATGGTTCAAGAAGCATAGCAGTAGGAGGCAGCGCTATTGTGAAAAGCATTGAGAAGATAATTGAAAAAGGAAAGAAGATCGCTGCTCACCGGTTGGAAGCAAATGCAGATGATATAGAATTTGGATCAGGTAAATTCACAGTGAAAGGCACCGATAAATCGGTAGGTTTTGGCGATGTTGCATTAAATGCCTACATCCCGCATGTGTATCCCAAAGACCTGGAACCCGGCCTTGACTTTAGTAGTTTTTATGATCCCGCAAACTTCACTTACCCATTTGGTTGTCATATTGCCGTTGTTGAAGTTGATAAAGAAACCGGTAAAGTGGATCTGAAACGTTTTATTGCTGTGGATGATGTAGGAAATGTTATTAACCCAATGATTGTGGATGGACAGATACATGGTGGTGTAGCACAGGGGATTGGCCAGGCATTGTTTGAAGGTGCAGAGTATGATGACAACGGGCAATTGACCAATGCCTCATATATGGATTATTGCATGCCACGTGCTAAGGATTTCCCGATGTTTGAAACCGGTGGCCAGGTAACGCCATGTCCACATAATCCACTTGGAGTGAAAGGCGCCGGCGAAGCGGGAACAATCGGTTCAACGCCTGCCGTGGTAAATGCTGTGATTGATGCGTTGTGGAGTGGCGGACATAAAGTGAAAGATATCCGCATGCCATTGACATCGGAAAGAGTATGGCGGGCAATGAAAACCACGAGCCCCTAAAAGAGGTAAGAAAAGTTATTTGATTTTGAGCTTAAAAAAAATGTTCAATACTCAATGTTCAATGCTTAATGCTCAATAAATACATCTTAACTAAATGACGTTATCTTAAAGGAAATAAAGTTCTTTGATTTTAAATCTCATTTTCTCATTTACAAATTAGCACATTAGCACATTATCAAATTATCACATTATGATACCAGCATCATTTGATTACCAAAAAGCAAAAACCGTTGATGAGGCCATTGCTGCTTTAACTGGCGATGTAAAAATTTTAGCCGGTGGACATAGCTTGATACCCGCTATGAAACTGCGTATGAACCGCCCATCAAAACTGGTGGATATTACTGGCCTGGCCGAACTTAAAGGAATTAAAGAAGAAGATGGAGAGATAATCATCGGCGCTGCTGTTACCTATGCAGATATCGGAACTGATAAACTTATTAAAAGCAAACTTCCTTTTTTTGCAGAAGCAGTTCCTGAAATCGGCGACCTCCAGGTTCGTAACCATGGCACTATTGGTGGCAGTCTTGCACATGCAGACCCTGCTGCTGACTGGCCAGCCCTGGTATTAGCTACTGATGCAAGCATAGAAGTTCAGGGAAGCAATGGGAAACGCATAATAAAAGCCACTGATTTTTTTACGGGACTTTTTTCCACTGAATTGGAAGAAAAAGAAATCATAACGGCTATACGGATACCAATTCCTGCAGATGGCACTAAAGGAAGCTACCAGAAATTTTCACAACCAGCATCAAGGTTTGCTATCGTTGGATGTGCTGTAGTGCGTTTCCACGATGGCAAAATCAATATTGCATTTACAGGAGTATCAGAGAATGCGTTTCGTGATACCGCTGCGGAAAATGAAGTATCAGGAAAAGAATTAAATAATGATTCCATTTCTGCAGCAGCTAATGCAGCGGTAAGTAAGGTAACTGTTTTAGGAGACCATTTTGCTTCTGCAGAATATCGTAATCATTTGGCAAAGGTGTATTTGAAAAAAGCGTTGGAGGCAGTTAAATAATTTTTCTTATTCAGGAAAACCAATTCTATTTATAAGTTCCTGGCAGCGGGGATCATTTTTAAGATTATCCGGAACATTCGGCCATGTTTTAATTGTCAGCAACATAGGATCACGCTCGTTATACGCTTTTTCAAGATAAGTAATAGCCTCGTTAAGATCTTCTATCCAGGCATATGCAAGTGCCATATTGAAAGGTGAAATATATTCTTTATCAGCCCGGATATTCATTTCAGCTATTAGCTCCACAATAGCAGCCTTGTCTCCAATATGGCTATAAGCCCACATCAGGTCATACATTGACCACTGAAAACGGTTAGATGTACGAAGTGTTTGATGTATCATCTCAATGGCTTCCTGAATTTTATTCAAACCAATATAGGCAAGTGCAGTCATCTTATATACCAGGTATGAGTTCGCATCAAGATCAATTGCTAATCTACCGATACGTACGGCTTCTTCGTACTCCCTGGCAACATAATAGTTCACAGTTTGCAAAGCATGGGCAATCGCACTAAATGGCTCTATTTTTATTGCCATCCATCCCTCTTTTTGTGATTCCCTGAAATCCATTTCGATCCATGAAAGATAAAGCATGCCATACCAGAGGTGTCCAACGGTGTAAGCTGGATTGAGTTCAATCGCCTTGCAAAAATTTTTCTTTGACTCAGCAAATTTCCATTCATAGAAAGCATAATAAAACCCAAGTGAGGTGTAGGGTTCGCATAACGAATTGTCAATTTGTATCGCGTGGTCAGCTGCTTGCTTTGCCTTGGGCATAATTTCTTTGGCTGGAAAGAAATTATAAAAGGCAGCCAATGCACAGGAATCTGCGTAACCGGCATAGGCTGGGGCAAAACCCGGATCAATGGAAATAGCCTCCTGGAAATATTGCATTCCTGATAAGATAAATCGGCCACGCCTATTGATGGTAAACCTGCCTTTTAAATACAAATCATAGGCTGCGGAGTTCTGTGTATAGGTTTTTGTTATGATCTTACGATCCTTCTCCAATAAAGTGACCTTAAGTTTTTCAGTAATAGCCAAGGCAATCTCATCCTGTACCGAGAAAATATCATCCATATCACGATCATATCTTTCGCTCCATAGATGATAGCCGTCTTCTACATTAATTAATTGAGCTGTCACCCGAAGCCTGTTGCCTTGTTTACGAACACTGCCTTCCATAATAGTTCTCACCCCAAGTTTTTCACCAATTTCACTGAGGTTAGTGTTTTTAGCTTTAAATTGAAAGGAGGAAGTGCGGCCGGCTACTTTTAATTCCTTCAGGTGTACAAGCGAATTGAGAATTTCTTCTGCAATGCCATCACCGAAATAATCCTGTTCAGGATCATTACTCATATTTACAAAAGGTAAAACGGCAATACTTTTTTCAGGTATTCCTTTCACCGGCCCCGACAGATCATTTGTGAAAGCAGGGATCGTACCCTCAGGAGCATTAACTTTTACTTCATATATCCTTACAGGTTCCTTTACATTCTTCAATATTTCTTCTTGTATAAACGTGGAACTGATCCCTTTTTTATTTGAAATATTTTTATGAACTGATTCTGAAATCCAGATACCTCCCACAGGAGCCAATGCCTGTAACCGGGAAGCAATATTAACCCCATCACCAAAAACATCGTTGTTTTCAAATACTACATCACCCAGGTGGATGCCGATCCGAAGTTTGAGACTTGGAACAGTATCGGAGGCATGGTGGATGGCACCTGCACATAAAACAGCATCTATAACTGTGTGAAAACTAGCAAGCACACCATCTCCAAGTTCCTTTATCCATCTGCCATTGTATTGTCCGATAAGTGGCTGCTGTAAATTCCTGTTTTTGCGGAGCAGGTCAAAAGCTTGTTGTTCATCTTCTCCCATTAAAGACGTATATCCCACAATGTCGGTAAACATAATAGCAGCGAGCTGACGGGAGATTGACATATAAAGGGGTTGATTCTTAAAGATAAGGAAATGAAGAATGAATTTAAGTACACCAATAGGTATTTGCCTGTTTGATGGATATAACAATAGACGGTTGTGCAAAATCCAGTTTTTTATTGACCCCAAAATATAATACCTTTTAAAAAAATATCAACATGACAAAATTATTCAACCAACTAATCGTAGCCGCTACTGCAATTTTTATGGTGGCTTGTAACAGCGCAACCACTGACAGTAAAACTCCTGAAACAACTGAAACAAAAGACAGCCCGGCTTTTGATCTTGCTTCTGCAAAAACAGCCATTGAAGCTGAAAACGCAAAGTTTATGGATGCATTTAAAAAAGGTGATTCTGCAGGAGCTGCTGCCAATTATTCAGATGATGCACAGATGATGCCACCTAACAGCGAACCCGTAATGAAAAGTGGTATTGCCCCGGCATGGGGATCTTTTATGGCTATGGGGGTGAAAGAAGTAAAACTGACGGTAGATGATATTGCCGGCAATGCTGATATAATATCTGAAACAGGGCGTTATGAAATTCTAGCCGCCGAAAACAAAATGCTTGATAAAGGAAAATATGTTGTTGTTTGGAAACCGGTAAATGGGGTATGGAAAATGTATCGTGATATCTGGAACACCAGTATGCCTGCTGCACCAGTTAAATAATTATCTCGTATTACAATCAACTTTATAAAAGTCTTTAGTTTAAAAATTATTTACACATCGTCCCTTAAGCGGTGTGTAATTTTTTTTTTGCTTTATAGTACAATGTAAATTTGATTTTATACAATTAACAAAACTTCCAAAGAAATTGATAGCAAATTGATCCAATTGAATGACATAAAAAAAATGCTGTTGTCACAGGGTTACATCACAGATGATGCTGTTGCCATGTCTGTATTTCTTTCCTTACAACTCAACAAACCCTTATTAGTTGAAGGGCCAGCGGGTGTAGGCAAAACAGAGATCGCCAAAGTAATGGCCAACGCCCTAGAAACGGATCTGATCCGCTTACAATGCTACGAAGGACTTGATGCAACACATGCCTTGTATGAATGGAACTACCAGCGTCAGTTGTTGCATATTAAAATGACGGAACATGGTTCGCAATCAATAGACGAGAAAGAAAAAACAATTTTCAGTGACAGCTTTTTAATGAAGCGGCCACTGCTGCAGGCAATAACACATCATAAGAGACCTGTTTTATTGATTGATGAGATAGATCGTTCTGATGAAGAATTTGAAAGTTTTTTATTAGAAGTTTTAAGCGATTGGCAAATAACTATTCCTGAAACTGGAACAATTAAAGCGACACATATTCCCCAGGTGATATTAACAGGTAACCGCACAAGAGAATTAAGTGAGGCATTGCGAAGACGTTGTTTGTATTTATATATTGATTATCCCGATTTTGAAAAAGAATGGCTGATCGTAAAAAATAAAGTGCCGGGCATTGATGCAAAACTTGCAGAGCAGATAACCCGCTTCATGCAGCAGTTGCGTAGCATGAAATTGGAAAAGTCTCCCGGGTTATCTGAAACCCTTGACTGGGTCATGGCTTTATCTTCGCTCCATATCGCCCATCTTGATAAGAGCATTATAGAGCAAACGCTGGGTGTTATATTAAAAGACTGGAGAGACACAAGAGAAGTTCAAATGTCATTAAGCGAGTTAATGGAAAAAACTGGAATCATCCCAAAGTTGGATAAAGCATGATACTTCGCAGGGAATCTTTATCAGCAAACATAGTCCAGTTCTGTCGCTTCCTTCGGCAGAAAGGTTTTGCTGTTGGTGTAGAAGAGGAAGCAATTACATTGGAGGCACTGCAGTTAATTGACTACACTGATCCTTCCATTTTCAGCATAGCTGTAAAAGCAACTCTTTGCAGAAGTAAAACACAGGCAGAAGAATTTGATATTCTGTTCAATGATTATTGGAAACAACTTGCCAAAGCTGTTGACGCGAAAACAAAAGACAATGTACTAAAAAAACAAAAGCCTGTTTCGCAACAGTCACAGTTCAAATCATTAAAAACATGGCTGCATGGAAACCGAAACAATGAAACGGAAGAAACCGCCACCTACAGCATCCAGGAAAATTTATCACAAAAAGATTTTTCTGCTATTCCAGGTGAGGATGTAAATGAACTGATGCAAATAATAAAAGCACTTGCCAAACGGCTCGCAGCGAAAACAAACCGGCGATATAAATTCTCCCGTAAAATAAAAATGCCCGACCTCCCGCAAACACTGCGGAAAAATTTAAGAAGGGGAGGAGAGTTGCTGGAACTTGCTTACCGAAAACCAAAACGTAATCGGATAAAACTGGTATTACTTTGTGATGTAAGCAAATCAATGGAGCTGTACACTGCTTTTTTTATTCCGTTCATGTATGCCTTTCAACAAGTGTATGGCAGAATGGAAACATTTACGTTCGGCACTTCTTTAAAAAGAGTGACACAATTTTTAAAAGAAAATAATTTTAGGGATGCACTGCATTTGTTGGGAGCTGAAAACAACGATTGGGCAGGAGGCACCCGCATAGGGGAATCTCTTGACAGTTTTGTGAAAATTCATTCCAAAAAAATGCTTGGTTCAAAAACCATCGTTATTATTTTAAGTGATGGCTGGGATAAAGGCAATATGGATATACTCAAAGAAAGCATGGAATTCATTCAGGCAAGATCAAAAAAAATTATCTGGCTAAATCCGCTAGCAGGCTTTGCATACTATCGCCCTGATGTGAAAGGCATGCAAACAGCAATGCCCTTTATAGATGTATTTGCACCGGTTCACAATGTAGAAAGTCTTAGGCGATTAGGTAAATGGCTGTAATACATTGCTGGAATTGTAGATCGGAGTTGTATTAATGTAATGCCTTATAATCTGCTTCCGTATCAATATCAATATTTCCCTGTGTAAATAAAACAGTCGCTACATTATTGCTTTGCTGTGCTACAATCTTCCTGGCACCTGCATCACCTTTCAATTTCAGCAATTCGGGAAAAATAGTTTTATAAAAAAGTGCCGGCGGACCAAATGTGTTTTCATATTGGCTGGTAACGATCGGCTTGCCTGTATTTTTTTGGGTAGCAATCAGCTTATTTAATAAAAATGCAGAAACATAGGGC
>JALZIY010000176.1 GCA_030860085.1 Bacteroidota bacterium
CGGCCCATGCACGGAAATTCATATAGATACCCGTACGGATGAAGAAAGAAAAAGCATTGATGGAAAAACATTGGTCAATGCTGATCATCCCCTGGTGATTGAAATCTGGAACAATGTATTTATTCAATACAACCGTTTAAAGGATGGTACTCTTAAGCAATTACCCGCCCGGCATGTAGATACAGGGATGGGTTTTGAAAGACTCGTGAGAGTGCTGCAACAAAAGAATAGCAATAACGATACAGATATTTTTAGCGGTACGATAAAAAAGATAGAAGAGATAACGGGAAAAAAGTATTACCCCCATACTAACCTTCCCCCCACGGGGGAAGGAACCAACACGCAGCCCTTGCTTAATCAAGATGCAGATAATTTTTCAGGCACTCCGGAAAGCCGGGATAGTGCGTTGGACTCTTCCCCTGTGGGGGGCAACCAAGGGTTGGGGACGCAGTCCGGGATGGGGGCTATTGCCTTTAGGGTTTTAGCCGATCATATACGTGCTATAAGTTTTGCTATTGCTGATGGTCAGTTACCTACTAATACTGGTGCGGGTTATGTAATAAGAAGAATGTTGCGCCGTGCTGCTCGGTACTACTATTCTTATTTAAATTATCACCAACCTTTACTCTATCAATTAGTACCGGTGATTGCTGATCAATTTGAAAAAGTATTTCCTGAATTAAAACACCACGAAAGTTTTGTAATTAAAGTGATAAAAGAAGAGGAAGAAGGTTTTTTAAGAACGTTGGAAAAGGGACTAAAAAGAATAGAAGATATTATTTCTACAACAACCATCTCATCAACTACAACTACAACAACTACAATCAAGGGAAAAGATGCATTTGAATTATATGATACTTATGGATTTCCATTGGATTTAACCCAATTAATTGCATCAGAACGAAATATAAAAATTGATGAAGAAGGATTTAATTCAGAAATGCAAAAACAAAAAAATCGCTCCCGTGCAGCTTCTGTTTTAGATACCGAAGATTGGACAATTGTCAACGAAGGAAATAATCAATTTGTAGGGTATGATGCTCTCGAAACAAAAGCAAGTATTCTCCGCTACCGTAAAGTAAAATCTAAAGGAAAAGAAGCTTACCAAATAATTTTAGATAAAACCCCTTTTTATGCAGAAAGCGGTGGACAGGTTGGTGATATAGGAGAGCTTTTTCTCCCCTCTCTGCAAGTAAGTGATGTTCCTGTTCCCTTCTCCTTTGGAGAAGGTGGCCGAAGGCCGGATGAGGTCGGGCACGGGGTGAGGCTCAAAGTAATTGATACAAAAAAAGAGAATGATCTTATCATTCATGTTGTAGAAAAATTACCCTCCCAATTTACCGGCGAGGTTATGGCTGCCGTAGATAAAGAAAAAAGAAAACGCATTGCTTTACATCATAGTGCTACACACCTCATGCATGCGGCTTTACGTACAGTGCTTGGCAAACATGTAGTGCAAAAAGGCTCATTGGTGAATGCAGATTATTTACGTTTTGATTTTTCTCATTTTGCTAAAATGTCAACCACGGAAATAATCCAGGTTGAAAAAATGGTGAATGAAAAAATAAGAGAGAACATTCCGGTGGTAATTAAACAAATGCCAAAAAAAGAAGCGGAACAACTGGGGGCCATGGCATTGTTTGGAGAAAAATATGGAGAGCTTGTGCGGGTGGTAATGATTGATCCTGAGTTTTCTATTGAGTTATGCGGCGGCACGCATGTTGGCAACACAGGCGAATTAGGCTTTTTTAAAATAATAAGCGAATCAGCGATTGCTGCAGGTGTTCGCCGGATAGAGGCAGTTAGCGGTGAAGCAGCCGAACAGTATATAAATGAACAGCTTCAGCAATTACAACAGGTGAAAGAAATCTTTAATCATTCAAAAGATTTGGTTAAGTCTGTTCAATCAATAAGGGAGGAACATAATCGGTTGAAAAAAAATATCGAAAAAATGGAGCTGGTTCAGATCAAAGCATTAAGTACCGGGCTATTAAAAAAAGTGCAACTCATTAATGGCATTCAGTTTATTGGCGAAATAGTGGAAGTAAAT
>JALZIY010000180.1 GCA_030860085.1 Bacteroidota bacterium
GTGCTTAATGGTAAAAATATCGGATACATATCATGGATACATAAAACAAATAAAGGCCAGTTATTGGCAGGTACGCAAGCTGGCATTTTACAAATGAAGGGGCGTGTCTTACAAAAAAAATTTAATCTTCTTAGTTCACGTATCCATGAAGATGAAAACGGGAGGCTTTGGTTAGGAACCGAGAATGGAAAATTATATATTATTCAAAACGATTCACTTATAAAAATTCTTTTACCCACATCAATAAATGATTATATAGATGCTATTTACAAAGATAAAAACGGGTATTTATGGATAGGTTACCGGAGTTATGGTATCTTAAAATTTCATTTAAAAGATCTAACCCCGCAGCTTGTAAAAGAGTTTTCTGCTAAAACAGGTTTTGATGATCTGCGCATACGATGCAGCCAGCCAGACAAGAAAGGAAATATTCTATTTGGCACACGCACAAACGGTGTGTTTATTTTTTCAACAGATAATGATAAAACATACTGGCATATTAATTCTTCAAAAGGTCTTTCAGCCAATTGGGTAAAATCAATAAGCCTCGATAAAAAAGAAAATATTTATCTCGCCACAAACAAAGGTGTCAATGTTATTAATGGTGAAAATTACAACCATCCCGCCATTCGAAGTTTAGATATTTCAAGCGATGACTTTGAAAAAGCAACAAATTTTATCCTGAATCAAAATGATACAATATGGATAAGCACTGATGAGGGAATTGTGCAATACCTGCCGGCTAAAGATGCAGCAGACACAACGCACCCTAAGATTTATTTGACTGATCTTGCTATTAATGGTAAGCCGGATTCTTCCTTTGTTCCTTATTCCATTAATAATCATTCATTCCGTCTTCCTTATGACAGTAACATTGTTGAATTTGAATTTGCCGGAGTAAACCTTAAAGAAAAAGGGATACGCTATACTTATATGCTCGAAGGCCAGGATAAAACATGGAGCAATACTACTGAACGTAACTTTATAAGTTATCACCTGCAGCCGGGCAATTACACATTTAAAGTACTGGCAATAAATAATGATGGCATCCGAAGCCGCTATCCTGCTACGCTAAGTTTTACCATTGCGTTTCCTTTTTGGAAAAGCTGGTGGTTCCTTTTGCTTTGCTTAGTTTCCGTTATTTCAATTGTCTATATCATCTACCGTTACCGGCTTCACCAACTATTAAAGCTTGAAAAATTACGCAGCAGAATTTCTTCCGATCTGCACGATGATATTGGTTCTACCTTAAGCTCCATTTCAATTTTAAGCGAAGTAGCTATTCACGAAAATGATAAGCAACAATCCAGGGATATGGTTGAAGAAATAAAAGAAAGCTCTATTTTATTAATGGAAAGAATGGATGATATTATCTGGAGTGTAAACCCTAAAAATGATTCTTTAGATAACCTGATGATACGCATAAAAAGATTTGCCTCAAATTTATTTGAAGCAAAGGATATTGATTATTCTATTGACATTGACGATTCGATCAGGGATATTAGCCTGTCTATGGAATATCGCCAGCATATTTATCTAATTCTAAAAGAAGCTATCAATAATCTTGTCAAATATTCTGAAAGCACCACTGCATCCATTCAGATAAAAAAGGAACAAGGCATATTAAAAATAGGCATATCAGATAATGGGAAAGGTTTCCTCTACACAAAAAAGAATACTGGCAATGGCCTGCTAAATATGAAGGAGAGAGCTGATTTGATACATGCCGAACTCAAAATTGAATCTACACCCGGAGAAGGGACAAAAATTTTCCTTTATTCAAAAATCAAATAAATATCCTATGGTAAATGATTGCTCATTTCACCATATTTGCAAACTTATATGATCAGAATAGCCATTGTAGAAGATAATAATACGCTTCGCCAGAGCCTTGAGCAATTGATTAATCGAGCCGATGATATGCAATGTGTTGCTTCTCTATGCAACCTGATGAATGTAATAAGTGATCTCGGTAAAGTGAATGTGGATATTGTTTTAATGGATATAGGCTTACCGAATATTAGTGGTATTGAAGGCGTACGTACTGTAAAAAATAACTACCCGGAAATACAGGTTTTAATGTTTACAGTATTTGAAGATGATGAAAAAATATTTGCTGCTATCCGTGCAGGCGCTTCAGGATATATTCTAAAAAAAACACCTCCACCTGAAATATTAGAAGCAATAAGAGAATTGTATACTGGGGGGGCACCTATGAGCCCGAGCATTGCCAGGAAAGTCATTCATGCCTTTCAATCAGAACCATCTTCAGCGATGGAAGACTACAAGTTAACAACAAGAGAGAAAGAAATATTGTATTCTCTTGTTGATGGATTAAGCTATAAAAAAATTGCCGAGAAATATGTTGTAAGTATATCAACTATACGTACTCATATCTGTAATATTTATCATAAGCTCCACGTAAATTCCAAATCACAGGCTGTTGCAAAGGTTCTAAGCAAATAGCTTATCTCATCTATTGCCTAAAATCATATATTCATCCGATTGTCTTACTATAGGTATTTTGTTTTCTTTGGATAGCTAAAAAACTTATTATGAAAACAAAATATTTTTCCCTGCTACTCTGCGCAGCCATGCTGTTTTTTTCTACATCTGTAAATGCCCAGGTTTTAAAAAAAATTGGCGATAAAGCCAAAGCAAAAGTTGGGCAGCGGGCTGATAACAAGACAGATAAGGCCATGGATAAAGGATTAGATGAGGTAGAGGAAGGTACTAAGATAAAGAAAGACAAAGATGGCGATACCAAGATAAAAACGGAGGACGGGACAAAAATAAAAACTGATGGAGATGATAAATCAAAAACCAGTTCCTCGTCTATGACATTTAATTCGAAGTATGATTTTGTACCTGGTGAAAAAGTGATGGCTTTTGAAGATTTCAGTAAAGTAGAAATAGGTGATTTTCCTACCCGCTGGAATACCAATGCAACTGCAGAAGTAGTTACGCTGAATAATAAAGAAGGTAAATGGTTGAAGATTGCTAAAGAGGGTGCTTTCCATCCGGAATTTATAAAGAATCTGCCCGAAAACTTTACACTGGAATTTGATTTAGCGGTGAACCCCGAATGGCGGGGTACACACTTTGCCGTGAACCTGGCCAACCTAACCAAACCGGAAGAATTTTCCAACTACTATCATTATGTTTCATGGCGCGGCAATCATGCTGTACATGTTCAACTCAAGCCTGGACAGAGCA
>JALZIY010000206.1 GCA_030860085.1 Bacteroidota bacterium
AAATACCTCAACCCATTTTACTCCCCTGATAGCATTAGTCAAAATGACTTCGTTAGCCTGTTGTAGCATTTCTACCGAGACTGTTGTTTGTTTTATAGTATACTTATTTTTTTTTAATTCGTCAATAATAAACCGTCGCAACACTCCATTTATACATCCCTGGTGAAGCGCTGGTGTATAGATTTCTTTATCCATTAAAAGAAATATATTAGACTTCGCCCCATCACAAATATTATTGCAGGTATTCAAAACCAAGCATTCATCCAGTCCTCTTTGCTCCCGGTATAATTCCGCCATGACATAAGGCAGATAATTTGCAGTTTTTAAATTGGCAAATACATCACGGTTCTTTCTTACATAGGGATGAAGATCAATGGTCAAGCCTTTTTCATTCCAATCAGCTATATTAGTTTCTATCGGTGTTGCTTCTATTAAATATTCTGCTTTGTTACTTTCTCCCCGGTAAACCGTCAAACGAACACGCGCCAGTTCAATACAATTATTGAGACTGCATAATTCTGCTATCGCCTTTATTAATACATCAGTGGAAATTGATTGTGCATTTATTTGAATTAGTGTAAGGCTGGTAAAAAGTCGTTCAAAATGATAGTGGCCTAAAACTATTCTATCTCCTTTCCACTTCATTGTCTCAAATACACCATCGCCATATTTAAAGCTGCGGTTATCAGATGTCAGCACAGCTTGATCTTTTAAGACCATTTTGCCATTATAACAAATAAATTGAATGTCCATAAAATAAAAAATGCCATGAGCATTCATGACATTGGTTATATGAGGTTATTAATTCACTACTATGTAACCATACTTGCTGTAATCCTCGGAATGGTCACTATATTCTTAACTTAACGCTAATCTTTTTCAAGTATGCCTGCTTTTACCGCATACATTACTAATCCCGCCATTGATTTTACACCGGTTTTTGATTTTAACTTATCCCTGATAGCCTCCACTGTCCGTGGGCTAAGGTCAACCATATCAGCTATTTCCTTTGTGCTTTTCTCTTCGCACATCAGTTTTAAAATAGTGATCTCTTTGTCAGTTAAGTGTATATCCGGCACTACGGACTGCGGAGCCATTCTTGTACGTAAACCATTCAGCAAAGCTTTATTGGTCAGGTCGTTAAAATAAAATTCTTCTTCATGGCACGTTCTGATAGCCTGATAAATCGTTTCAGAATCTGACTCTTTAGTTAAGTAAGAATTAGCTCCAATCTCCATCATTTTCGTGATCATTGAATGGTCGTTATGCATTGATAACATTATAACCTTCATATCGGGATATAGCTTCTTAATTTCAGGTAAAGTGGTTAATCCATCCATGATAGGCATCTGGATGTCCAATAATATTACATCTGGTTTTATATGTCTAAGTAAATTAAGCAACTGCATGCCGTTTTCTGCTTCAGCTACCATTTGAATGTCTTTACGGCTAGAGAGAGATGTTTTTACACCCGTTCGGAAAAGATGATGGTCATCGGCTATTGCTACTTTAATAACTTCAGGGTCAAGATTTTTCATATAGTTATGGTTCGTATGTTATTACGATGCAATGTTACTAAAAGCTATCGGATATCCTAAAGTATAACTACGTAATTTAATTTGAAAAACTACGAAACTGAACTAAAAATGATTTTTTTACATTATAAAGAGTGGCTTAAATAATGATTCCAGTCAATATGATAAAAAAAACTATTTTTTTTCTGCAACAATATAAGCACGGCTATCGCCCAACTGAAATTTGCGTTTTCGGGGCGTGCAATACATTTCATTCAAATTAAAACCGGCAGTATTCAATATTTCCTGCAGTTCTGAAGCAGTAAAAATATAATCTATTCCTTTGATCACTTCAGGCTCCGCACCTGTTTTTATTATTATATGATCCGATTCAATACGCGTGGGATTGAATAAATATTTGCTATCAATTAAATATTTATAATCATCGACATAAAACCAGTCTTTTTCTTTAAAATGCCTGATGGCTACTTCACCGAGCATCCAGGTATTGATTATTAATTTCCCATTTTTATTTAATGCCGATGCTACGTTCTGCAATAGTTTGAGGGCATCTTCTTTATTAAAAAAAGCAAAGCTATTGCCCATGCAAATGGCAGCCTCATACATACCAACTAAATTTAAACTAACAACATCTGCCGTAATAGCTTTTATTAATAAACCTTCTTTTGCGGCATTTGTTTCAATTTCTTTTGTGTATTCTTCCAAATTATCTATAGCGGTTACTATACATTCTCTCCTGCCTAACTCCAACGCATGGCGCCCATATCCGCACATCAGATCGAGGACATGATTTTTTGGTTTCAGACCGGCTATTTCAATGATAAAATCAACCTCTGCTTCGGTTAGACCTGGTGGTATAATTTTACGCCAAACCTGTTTGTAATTGCCACCAAAAAAAGTATTATTAATGTTGTAATGAGTGGTCATTAAGCTATTTAATCAAAAAAGATGGTTATTCTAATAACTTATTACGCATGCCGTACATTACCAGGCCAGCAATGGTTTTAGCACCTACTTTTTCTTTCATTTTCTGACGAATGGTTTCTATGGTACGCGGACTTAAAAAAACTTCTTTCGATATTTCCTCAGTTGTTCTGTCTTCAGCAATGCATTTTAATATGCGCAATTCTTTTTCTGTAAACTTTGTAGGGTTTGGATAAAATTGTCTTACCGTTTTCTTATGCTGAAGTTTTAATAATACTGCTTTATTTACGAGGTCATTAAAATAAAAATCATCATTCATGCAAGTAATAATAGCATGATATATCTCATCCGGATCGGTTGTTTTGGTTAAATAGGCATTGGCACCCATCTCCATCATTTTGGTGATCATCTCCTGGTCATCGTACATGGTTAATACAATGATCTTTACTTCTTCATATTCTTTGCGAATTAAGCCTATTGCATTTATACCATCTAATTCCGGCATCCTTATATCCATTAATAAAATATCTGGCTGCTTAATCCTAAGTTTATGCATCAGATCCCTGCCATCTTCAGCCTCCCATAAAATTTTTAGAAATTCACGATCTCTCAATGACATTCTAATACCATCCCTGAAAATTTTATGGTCATCGGCTATCGCTACCTTTATTTGCTGCGAAGTCATTAAAAAAATGGTTTTAAATAGTTGATTTTAGAGCGGTAAGGGTTCAAACAAAACTAAAGAAAATTGAATTAACCGCTACGGCCCAGATAAATTATAGAAGAAATTGCAGGTTTAAAGGGGAAGCACGTAAAAATACAATAGAGTTTTGTCGTAAATCTCCGATTGCAATGCGTAAAAATAAGTTTAGAAAAAGGAGCAGTTCCCCGCTTTTTCATAGTTTGTGGGGGTTTGGTTTTGCTTCAAAGATGATTGTCTTTTAATCAATTACTTGCTCTATAATTACCCTTCTTCATTTCAAAGTCCAGTAAATTTTGAAACCAATTTCCTTTTCTCCAATCAGTTTTTTTTCTTTATGCACTGGTAACACATTTTCAGATAAGATAAAAAATGCTGACGAAGGTAATTCGTCAAATCTATTTTGAGAATGTAACGTCGTAGAGGAAGTCTGTCTAATTAAATTACTTCTTTTTGATTTTCTTTTTCTAAAATAATTATACAGATAAGCTGTAATTTTTATAACGCTTATTGATTGTAATTCCATTCCATCTAAATATTTTAAATTTTAGATATTGATGTAAGTGTGGCTGAAGCGTGATTAATCTTTATTTGACAATGCAATGGTTTTTGAAACTGTCACAATCCTTTTTACAATAGTAGCTTTCATAATCCTGAAGGATTACAGTAATTGTAGTCGAATTTTTAAGATACTAATATGAAGATTGTGTTTAAGACTAACCATTGGTTAACTCTGGCTTCCCAAAAAATCTCCTGTGCGGGCAAGGACTCATTGGTATTTTCTTGCATAACCTAGCGAGGCCCCTGCTAAGCTAAAAAAAGTGGCAGAGGCATTCGCGTAAGGCTTGCTTGATTGGTCAACAATTTTCTAAATTTCTTCACGATCTTTTTTAAATGTTCCATTATTTATTTTTAAGCCTGGTTTTTATATCTATTGCTTTTAATGTTTCTAAAATTGAAACCCCCGTTTACAAAAACAAAATTCTAAATGACTCGTAAAATTACTTGCACTAATCCGTAAAC
>JALZIY010000253.1 GCA_030860085.1 Bacteroidota bacterium
ATCAAGATTAGCAACTCCTGAAGATTCATTATAATGAAAAATGTTTGCGTTTTCTTTTTCCGTGCTATAGCAGGCTGATAAAAAAACAACATAGCAAACAGTTAAATATTTATACAGGCGCGTCATATCTTTATCGCTAACTGTCTAAATTAGCGAAGTATTTGTTTTTAATACGCAAACATTCACATGAAAAAAACTCTTTTAATTGTAGTATCTTATTTTTTGTTTCTCACCAGCGCATGTTCCCAGGTTTTAAATAACAAACAAACAGCCAGTCGCCAGGATTCTTTACGTGGCACCATAACAAAAGAAAGAGCTTGGTGGAATGTATTGAAATATGATATTACCGTTACACCTGATTTTGGTAACCGGAGTATAAAGGGAAAAAATCAAATTAGTTTTTTTGATAACGGCGGCTATACAATGCAAATTGATCTGCAACAACCTATGGAAATAGATAGTGCTGTTATAAACAATGAGAAAATAAATTTCAAAAGAGAAGGCAATGTATTTTGGCTTTATCTAAGAGATTCTGCAAAAACTTATAGAATCAAACCGGGAATAAAAGAGCTTATCATTTATTTTCATGGCATTCCCCGCCCTGCTTTAAATGCGCCGTGGGATGGTGGTTGGATCTGGAAAAAAGATGAAAAGGACAGACCCTGGATATCAGTTGCCTGCCAGGGATTGGGCGCTTCTGTTTGGTATCCATGCAAAGACCATCAAAGCGATGAGCCGGATAATGGTGCAAGCATCACCATCAATATTCCAGATACATTGGTGGCTGTAGCCAATGGTAAATTAAAAAACAAAGTTGTAAATAATGGTATAGCATCTTACACGTGGGAAGTAAAAAATCCAATTAACAATTATAATATAGTTCCCTACATTGGCAAATATGTAAACTATACAGAAACTTTTGATGGAGAAAAAGGGAAATTAAATTGCAGTTATTGGGTCCTTGATTATAATCTTGAAAAAGCAAAAAAACAATTTGAACAGGTAACACCAACACTAAAGGCATTTGAGCACTGGTTCGGTCCCTATCCATTTTATGAGGATGATTTTAAATTAGTTGAATCACCACATTTGGGTATGGAGCATCAAAGTGCTGTGGCTTATGGCAACAAGTATCAAAATGGCTATTTAGGTAATGATCTATCCGGCACCGGGCAGGGATTGAAATGGGATTTTATTATTGTGCATGAAACCGGTCATGAATGGTTTGGTAATAATATAACTACAAAAGATATTGCAGATATGTGGGTGCACGAAGGATTTACCAATTACTCAGAAACCTTGTTCATGGAATATAATTTTACTAAAAAGGATGCCTATGAATATGTAAGAGGCCTGCGAAAAAAAATACAAAATAATAAACCTGTGATTGGTAAATACGGATTAAATGAGGAAGGCAGCGGGGATATGTATTATAAAGGCGCCAACATGCTGCATACCATTCGCCAGGTTATTTGTGATGATAAAAAATTCAGAGATATTTTGCGTGGACTAAATACAAAATTTTACCATCAAACCGTAACAACAAAACAAATTGAAGATTACATAATTCAACAAAGTAAAAAAGATCTCTCGAAAATATTTGACCAGTATTTACGTAATACAAAAATTCCTACACTAAAATTAGAAATTGATGGGAATGTTTTAAAATACAAATGGGACGACTGCATTGCAGGATTTAATATGCCGGTTAAATTATCAAATGGTCAATGGCTGCAGCCTGCTAATGATTGGAAGGAACTAAAAATGGATGCTGAATCGATTAAGGATATTAACGCTGATCCGAACTTTTACATTAATGTAAAGAAGGACGATTAATGTAATGTTATGCCATCTGTAGGGTCATGCCAATGGCATGACCCTACATTCCCCGCAATCGGCATGACATTACATTCCCTATTTTTACGGCATGAGTACCATTCGCAGGCAAAGTATTATTTCATCAGTACTCATATACATCGGCTTTGCATTTGGTGCACTCAATACTTACCTGTTCATAAAAGATGGGCTTTTTACGCCTGAACAATATGGCCTCACCCGTGCCTTTATTGTTATTGGCCAGTTTTTTTATGGCTTTGCAGGTTTTGGCCTTACATCAATTTTGTATAAGTTCTATCCTTATTACAAAGACAATGTACCTGATAATAAAAACGATTTGCTGGGGCTTACATTAATAGTAGCTTTTGCTGGTTTTTTATTGACTACTGGTGGCGGAATTTTATTTGAAGATATTGTAGTAAAAAAATTTATTGCCAAATCGCCATTAATACTACAATATTATTACTGGGTCTTTCCTTTCACTTTTTTCCTTCTCTTCTTTTCGCTTTTAGAAGCCTATGCATGGAGTATAGGGAGAACTATTTTTCCTAATTTTCTAAAAGAAGCAGGTTTTCGTATTTCCACTACATTACTTATTATTTTATTTATTGTTACAGGTAAGGAGTTCGACCTTTTTATTAAATTATTCTCACTGCTGTATGCGCTCAGTTTCATTGCTCTTCTTGTTTATCTTATCCGCTTGCACCAGTTTCATTTTATTACAAAAATAAGCAGGGTCACAAAAAAATTCTGGAAAAAAATGTTAGCCATGATGGCTTATGTTTATGGGGGTTCATTGGTTGGCATTGGCGCACAAAGCGTGGATTTCTTTGCCATTGCATCCTTCAGAGGTTTGCAATACGCTGCGGTCTTTGATTTCAGTTCTTACCTGGCCAATGTTATCCAGGTGCCTCAGCGAAGTTTAATGTCAGCTACGATCCCCGTTCTTTCCCGCGCATGGAAAAATAAAGACCTTACAATAATTGATCGTATTTACAAACGTTCCAGCCTCAATTTATAACTGGAATCCATATTTATTTTTTCTATCATCAGGAATAATTATGATAATGCCATTGAGGTTTTAAACGCAAATGTCATTTACAACCAGGGAAAATGGGTTGTATTTTTTCTAGCACTTAAGAATATTATTGACATGGGCTGCGGGGTCAACGGTCAAATAATTGCTACATCAACATACTGGCGTTTTGATTTTTTCAGCGGTATAATCTTATTAATACTCATTGTACCCCTGAATATTATACTGGTAAAAAATTATGGCATCATTGGTTCAGCCTGGTCAACACTTTTATCTTATGTAGTATATAATATAATAAGAATTATTTTTCTTCAGCGGAAGTTCAATCTTCAACCATTTACAATAAATACCGCTTGGGTAATTGCGCATGGAGTGATCTGCTTTACCATTGTCTATTATCTTTTTAAAAATTTAGAGGGATGGTTGGGTATGGGTTTACGCAGCATTTTTTTTGTACTGATCTTTACTGTCAGCGCCTACTACCTCCGCCTATCTCCTGATATAAGGCCGGTAATGGAAACGATAAAGAAAAAATTAAGGCTTTAACAAAGCGGTAGACATCGCAGATAGCTCATACCTGCCAGCACTAACAAAGCGCCTTGACCAGTAATCATCATAAAGATCAGAGATCATAACTCCGCCAGACGAAGCTGAATGAACAAACTTATTGTTTTGCAAATACATGCCTACATGAGAAATACCTCCACGTGTATTAAAAAAGACAAGATCGCCTTCTTTTAATTCTGTACGGGATATTTTTCTTGTTGATCTATTCTGCTCGCGGGCTGTTCTTGGTAAAGCGATACCGAACAACCCTGCGTACATTACCTGCATAAAAGCAGAACAGTCTATACCCGTTTTAGATTCACCACCCAGGCGGTAGCGGGTACCAAACCATTCATCTAATAATTGAAAAAGAGAAAGACTATTTACCAATTCAACTTCAGTATTTAAAAGAAGCGAGTATTTAATTTGAAGAGCAGTTGTTTTTTCAATTTCAGTTTCTTTTGCTATACTTTTCTGTTCTGCCGGAATGGATTCAATAAGTGATTGCCTGTAATCTTTAGTTTTTAGATTAAACTCGTTCGCAACTGCAGCAAAACTTATTTCGATATCTTCTAAAAATTTTACCTCAGATTTTGGTGCTGAATTATTGCTCTTAGATTTTTTTTGAGCTGAAGCCAGGTTAAGTGCTCCGAAACAAAGCACGATGGTGACTGTGAAAAAGATGTTTTTAACCATGGTGGTATTTTAATAGGTGTAACCGGTGCGGACGAAAGTATAGAAATAATCCCACACTTTATAGCACATAATCAACGTATTTTGTTTAGAGATATTGCCTGCTCAATTTGTAAATTGCAGCCTTAAGCACTCATATTCAATTCATTGACTTCTAAGAAGATTTAATAAACTATGAAATTTTCACATTTACATGTACATACCCAATACTCATTATTAGATGGGGCTGCTTCCATTTCTTCATTATATAAAAAAGCAATTGAAGATGGCATGCCTGCACTCGCCATCTCTGATCACGGCAATATGTTTGGCGTTTTTGATTTTGTATCTCAGGCTTACAAACATGTAGATGAGCATGGAAAACCCAGGGTAAAACCTATTGTAGGTTGCGAGTTTTATATAACAACGGACCGACACCGGAAGTCTTTTACCAAAGATGAAAAAGATCCCCGCTTTCATCAAATATTATTGGCAAAAAATGAATTAGGATACCGTAACCTTATCAAGCTTACATCGCTTGGATATATGGAGGGCTTGTATAGTAAATATCCCAGGATAGATAAAGAGTTAGTTGAAAGATATTATGAGGGATTAATTGCAACAACCTGTTGTTTGGGTGCCATGGTACCACAGGCAATTATGCGGAAAAAAGAATCGGAAGCCGAGGAAGAATTTAAATGGTGGCTTAACTTATTTGGAGAAGATTACTATGTTGAATTTCAGCGGCACGGTATAGCAGACCAAAATAAAGTGAACGAAGTTTTAATAAAATTTGCACGCAAGTACAACGTTAAGATCATTGCTTCCAATGATTCGCATTATGTTGATCAAAGCGATTTTAATGCACATGATATTTTGTTATGTATTAATACCGGAGAGAAACAGGCAACCACTGCACTGAGGGAATTTGCCGATGATGATGTAAGCATGAAGGATAAACGATTTGCTTTTCCGAATGACCAGTTTTATTTTAAAAAGACAGCTGAAATGACCGAGGTATTTAAAGACCTGCCGGAAGCTATAGATAACACTAATGAGATTGTTGCAAAAGTTGAGCTGTTGAATTTAAAAAGAGATATACTTCTCCCCTCCTTTCCTATTCCGCCAGCATTTCAATTACATAGCGAAGCCAATCTTAATCAATGGGAATATTTAAAACATAACACATACGAAGGAGCAAAGAAACGCTACAGCGAGATTGGCGAAGAGTTGCGTGAGCGAATAGATTTTGAATTGTTCACTATAAAAACAATGGGCTTTGCCGGTTATTTTTTAATCGTAAGTGATTTTATCCAGGCAGGTCGTGACCTCGGCGTGTTTGTAGGGCCTGGCCGTGGATCTGCTGCAGGCAGTGTGGTTGCATATTGCATTGGCATTACCAATATTGACCCTATAAAATATAACCTGCTTTTTGAAAGATTTCTTAATCCTGATCGAAAATCAATGCCTGATATTGATACCGATTTTGATGATGAGGGGCGACAAAAAGTAATTGACTATGTAGTAGAAAAATATGGCAAGAACCAGGTAGCACAAATTGTTACTTACGGTACTATGGCAGCCAAAATGAGTATTAAAGATGTAGCCCGTGTAATGGACCTGCCACTACCTGAATCGAATGCCCTGGCTAAACTGGTTTCTGACAGGCCCGGGACGAAGTTGCACCGCATTTTACATGCAACCATTACAGGCGGAGACAAACCTTTAGACCATGAATACGGAAGTGATGACGTAGAAAATGCAAAACGCCTTCGTGAAATTTATAATGGAAAAGGACTTCAAAGTGAAGTGTTACATATAGCAGAAAAATTGGAAGGCTCTGTCCGCAATACCGGCATTCACGCAGCAGGAATTATTATTGCTCCAAAAGACCTTTCTGAATTAATACCGGTATTCACTTCTAAGGAAACGACGCTTTGCATTACGCAGATTGATGGTAGCGTAATTGAAGACTCGGGTGTGTTGAAAATGGATTTTTTAGGATTAAAAACTTTATCCATTATTAAAGATGCATTGATATTGATTAAAGAAAATCATGGAATCGAAATTGACATTGATGCCATTCCGCTCGATGATGAAAAAACCTATGAGCTTTATCAACGCGGCGATACCATTGCTACTTTCCAGTTTGAAAGTCCTGGTATGCAGAAATATTTAAAAGAATTAAAGCCCGATCAATTTGCTGATTTGATTGCCATGAATGCCTTGTACCGCCCCGGCCCTATGGCTTATATTCCACAATATGTTGACCGCAAGCATGCACGTGAAGAAGTGCGGTATGATCTACCGGAAATGGAAGAAGTGCTGCAAGAAACCTATGGAATTACCGTGTACCAGGAACAGGTAATGTTGCTGGCGCAAAAACTGGCAAGTTTCAGCAAAGGCGATGCGGATGTGTTGCGAAAAGCTATGGGTAAAAAAGATAGAAAAACCCTGGACAAAATGAAAGATAGATTTATGTCCGGCGCCATCTCCAAAGGTTATCCAAAACCAACATTAGAAAAGATATGGACGGATTGGGAGGCCTTTGCCCAATATGCTTTTAATAAATCCCATTCCACCTGTTATGCCTATGTAGCTTATCAAACGGCATATTTAAAAGCAAGGTATCCCGGCGAATATATGTCCGCAGTATTAAATCATGTAAGTGATATCGGCAAGCTCACTTTTTTTATGGAAGAATGCAAGCGCATGGGTATTAAAGTGCTGGGGCCCGATATTAATGAGTCGCATAAAGGTTTCGCAGTAAATGAAGCAGGTGAAATACGTTTTGGTTTGGGTGGTTTAAAAGGCGTAGGGGATGCTGCCATAGAAAATATTATGAAAGAGCGAAAGCTAAATGGCTTTTTTGCAGATCCTTTTGATTTTATTAAAAGAATTAACCAGCGGAATGTCAGTAAAAAAACATTAGAGAGTCTGATCTGTGCCGGTAGTTTTGACACTTTTTCTCAATATCACCGTGCCCAATATTTCTGCGTTCCCGAAGGCGAAACACAAAATGGTTTAGAAAAAATGATCCGATTTGGGAATATTATTCAGGCCCAGTCAACTAATAACAGCAATACCTTATTTGGCGATCTGCCTGCCGTGTTCGACATTAAATCACCTCAATTGCCGGCTTGTCCGCCATGGTCATTAACAGATCAGTTAGACAAAGAAAAAGAGGTAACCGGCATTTATTTGAGCGGCCATCCACTGGATCATTACAAATTTGAGATGAGGCATTATGGCATGATATCCGTGCAGGAGTTTAATGAAATAAAGGATTCCAGCATCTTAAACACCAGTGGTAAAACACATAAATTATTATGTCTTATTTCAACTGCCAATCATCGCCTGTCAAGGCAAGGAAATAAATTCGGTTCTTTTATTTTAGAAGATTATACAGGAAAAACCGAAGTAGTTTTGTTTGGTGATGACTATGTTCGCTACAGCCCTTATATGCAGCAAGGGCAGGCTTTATTTATATCGGGCGCATTTAAACAGCGCTTTAACAAATCCGAGTTTGAATTTAAAGTAATCAGCGTTGCACTCGCTGAAAATATAAAAAGACAGTTCACTAAACAATTACAATTAGACATAGATGTAAGAAATGTTGAAACAGAAACCATTGATTTCCTTGAACAGAATATGAAAAAAAATCCGGGAAAATCAACAATGAAGCTGGTACTTTCAGAGCCAAAGAATAATTGGACAGCTAATTTGAAAACTTTGGATAATGGCTTCGAAATGAATAATGAACTAATTGGTTTCCTCGAAGAGAAACCAGAGATTGAAGTGCAGGTAATAGTTTAAGGTTTACAAGTTTACAAGTTCATAAGATCACGATTTCACGAACTAATGCCAACAGCCAAACGGTAAACGGCAAACTGTGAACTTAATAACCTGCCACTTATAAACATTTCCTGCCAACAGTTCATAGTAAAAAAGCTTGGAGTTAAATTTGCATAAGTAAGCATCATTGAAACATAAAATTTAGAAAAATATGGCACAAGCATTCACAGATTCAAATTTCCAAACAGAAGTACTAAGCTCAGATAAATTAAGTGTTATTGATTTTTGGGCAGAATGGTGCGGGCCCTGCCGCGCAATAGGACCTGTAATTGAAGAATTATCAAAAGAGTATAATGGAAAAGTAAATGTGGGAAAAGTAAACGTTGATGAAAATCCACAGGTGAGCATGAATTATGGGATTACGTCAATTCCAGCCATTCTTTTTATAAAAGGCGGAGAAGTGGTTGACAAATTAGTTGGCGCACAGCCAAAATCAAACTTTGTTAAGAAGATTGAGGCGCACCTTTCTTGAAAAAATTATGATAGTTATTAAAACTGTTTCAACATTGGAGCAGTTTTTTTATTTAATAATGTAATGAAATTTTGCCACGAAGGCACAAAGGCGCAAAGATGCAGAAAGACTTGATTTCTCTGTCTGGCTGAAAGTCATACTTCGTGGCTTTGTGTATTAGTGGCTATTGCTACTCCTTTGCAATCTTTGCGTGAAACTCTAACTGCAAAAGGATTGTTTGTATATTGTTGCCTTGAATTAAAACCAACTGCATGAATGATGCGTTGACTAATCTCGGTCGTGGTGCCATTGGTATGGCATTCCTGATTTTTGTTTGTTACCTCTTAAGCAATAATCGCAAAGCCATTAACTGGAAGCTGGTTGTCTTTGGCATTTTAGCCCAGGCAATGTTTGCCATGGGGGTTCTTCATACTACCGTTGGCGGACAACCTGTTTTTTGGGTTTTATTTGGAGTGGTGTTATTATATACCATTGGTAGAAAATTTCTAAAAGCAAAAAACGGAACCACACCCGTTACGACAGATAGCATTGGCATTGGTTTGTCCTTGCTCTGGCAAATTCTTTTTGTTGCCGGGTTAATTCTTGCCCCACAATTATTTGATAGTTGGTCAAGACTGGCAATGACAATAAGTGTCGTCACCATTTTGGTCATTGCTTTTAAAATGGGTGCAAGGCATCCTGAATTAATGAAGTGGAATATTTTAATTTCTTCATTAATAATTACTGTATGCGTTTATGCAAAGGTTTGTCCGCCGGAAATTTTCAGGATCATCCTTCAATCTTTTTCCAGTGTATTTGTTGCGCTGATCAACATAAGTCATAAGGGAACCGAATTTTTATTTGGCAACCTTGCGGATCCATCGCAAGGTTGGGCCTATGTATTTGCTATACAGGTATTGCCAAACATAATATTTTTTGCCGCCCTTTCTGCCATACTTTTTTACCTCGGTATTTTACAAAAGATCGTTTTCATTTTTGCTTATTTATTAAATAAACTTTTTATCTCCGGTGCCGAGAGCATGTCAACCGCAGCCAATATTTTTTTAGGACAGACGGAAGCACCATTACTGATCCGGCCCTACCTGGAAAAATTAACCCGGTCAGAGCTTTTATGCATCATGATCGGTGGCATGGCTAACACAGCTGGCAGTGTACTTGCTGCTTATGTAGGTATGTTGGGTGGCACTGATGTGGAC
>JALZIY010000284.1 GCA_030860085.1 Bacteroidota bacterium
GAATATGCAAATCCTTCTTTGCTTAATCTATACTGTTTGCCTTCTTCCGGAGCATATTTAATGATCGTGTTTTCATACAGATGTTTAAGAAAACGGTTTTTTTCTTCGTGGGTAAGCGTGCCGGCTATAAAATCTTCACCCTTATTGATTGCGTTACTGATGTTGATAAAAATGGGATGATCAAAATAAGGAATAAAAATCCTGGTAGGGTTTAGATCGTCAATAGAAGACATCCACAAGTCCCAATCTTTATCCCTGTAGTTGGTATTGAAATTGGCAACCTCGATATGAAAGTTTAAATGCAGAAGCTGTTCTTTTAATTCAGTGATCACATGCAACAACTCATCGCTATGATGCATAGACATTGCTCTTGCTCGCACTCTTTCCAGCCCCAATTCTATCTGTGCTTCTCTTGCCTGGGCTTCTGCTTGTTTTAGATCATTGAAACGTGTATAGGTAAGATCAAACACTTTTGCAAAACGG
Organism: Bacteroidota bacterium; assembly: GCA_030860085.1. GTDB lineage: Bacteria > Bacteroidota > Bacteroidia > Chitinophagales > Chitinophagaceae > Flavisolibacter. The sequence continues at coordinate 484 of JALZIY010000284.1, forward strand.
AGTAATATACCAAAATGTTCATTAGATAACTGTTCGAGGCTGGCTAATGTTAAATTGCCAAAATTATTGAATGAAGCATTTAAATATACCTGCTCTGGTGCTCTCATACCGGCAATTACAAAATCAGGTAATAATGACAACTCCGTTTCACTAAACAAAAAATCATCCCATTCCTTTTTTATTGTTCCTTCTAAAATATACTGCCATTTTAAGGTTCGCTCCTCCCATGCTTTAAAATAAGCGAGGTTAGGTGGATGCTCATGATATTTTACAAGAAAATTCATGGGTTGTTCCGGCGCTTCAGAATTTGCCATCCACCATCTTGCATCATTTGTGTTTGGATCGTATATGATAATGACACAACGGGTAAGAACCAAATCAAGTTTAGTCAATTCAGTAAATACAGTTCCAATGAGTGTATTTAATTCTTCTGAGTTTTGCATAGCCATTGCTTTTGCACGAACTCTTTCCAATCCCAATTCTATCTGTGCTTCTCTTGCCTGTGCTTCTGCTTTTTGCAAATCATTAAAGCGGGTATAGGTCAAATCAAAGACTTTCCCGAAGCGTTGCAGTAAATCCATTTCCTGTTCTGTAAACGGCTCAAATGCTACTGCAACCAAACCACCGAAATTGTTGAACGAAGCGGATATAACTGCTCTCTCCGTTTGTTGCATCGCTTGCTTTACCACATCAGGCAACCGTGAAAAACCTGTTTCGCTGAAAAGAAATTTGTCCCAGCTTTTTTTGGTTTCTCCTTCCATAACATACATCCAGTTGGGAGTTCTTTCTTTCCAGGCAGCAAGCTGCGACTGCCATACTTCATGTTCATTATACTCAAGAGAATAACTATCGGGAATATTTTTTTCCGGACTTGCCATCCATGCTGTTGAATTGCGAGAGACTGGGTCGTAAATCCATATCATGCACCTGGAAAGAACAACATTCAGTCGTGTCATCTCATTAAAAACAACAGTCACCAATTCACTCAGCTCTTCGGATTTTTGCATCCCCATTGCTCTTGCCCTTACTCTTTCCAATGCAGCCTCAATTTCAAGTTCGCGGTTTTTAAGTAACAGGTCGGAAGTTTTTTCGTCCACCAGTTTTTGTAATTCGGCATTTCTGCGTTTCCATTCTTCGATAGGCCATGCATCACCTTGCTGCGTATTGGCATCAGCAATTGATCCATGAAAATGGCAGATCATCCAGTGATAGCTTTTGTATTCCAATACAGTAGATAAACGAAGTATGAAACTATTTACGGCATCATCAGTAGTAATGCTCGTCTCAAATTCTTCAACTATAAGCACACTATTACCACTACAAAATTCTTCTCTTGTTACTGGAAACCGCCTGATCCGGAATTCAACATCGCCAAGCTCTTTGCGCTGTCTTTCAAGCATCCAGACAAATTCTTTTAAACCGAAGACTTTTTCATCCCGGGCTGTTCCGTATCCCATAAATGATTCTGAAATGCAATATTCTATCTCCCCAATCGGATGGTTGAACAGGGCTACATTAATAAGAGAATCATAAGTGGCTTTTAATAAAATTTCTTTTTCAGCATTCATTTTCTATAACATTGAATTGTTTGGCAATTGTATTTTGAATTCCGAACTTTCACCCCGTCCGACCGGGTCATCCGGGCGGGCTTCCTTCCCTGCCCGTCCTGCAGGCGGGGTTTCCACTTTTATCTCTCCACCATGCGCTTTTACAATATCATAACTTAACGATAAACCTAACCCTGTTCCCTGCCCGGTGGGTTTGGTGGTAAAAAAAGATTGCCGGATGACCTGGCCGGACGGGGGTTGAAAGATTTTCTGAATACTTTATTTGCCATACATAATTGCTTTAATTTCTCTTTGCAATTGTTTTCTATCCGGCAGATAAAACTGGTATTTTGATACAAATATCTTATTTGAAAGACCTCCCATGGCATATTCCACCATCACTTCATCTTTTTCGGCAGAAAGAATAACCGATGGGTTCATTATCGCCTTCCACATTTTCTTCTGTTTTAAAGTAGTTGAGATAAAGATTTATTTGCCCTACATCACCATGATTCACCTTTTTTGTTTTTAAATCAATCAGCACAAAACATTTTAGGATGCGGTGATAAAATACAAGGTCAATGAAGTAGTGCTTATTGCGGAGCGTAATTCTGAATTGCCTGGCTACAAATGCAAAACCCTTACCCAATCCAAGTAAAAACAATTGAAGGTTATCAATTATTTTTTGCTCAAGCTGTTTCTCCGTCATGCGGAGGCTCTGCGGTATTTTCAAAAAGTCCAGTACATACGGATCTTTAATTGCTTCGTGTGGATGCGAAATAATATTTCCTTTTTCTGAAAGACGTAACACTCCTTTTTTATCCTTACTCAATGCCAGTCTTTCAAATAAAGAAGAATCAATTTGCCTATTCAGTTCTCTATAACTCCAGCTTTCATGAATAGTTTGTTTTTCATAAAACTTTCTTACTGTATCATCGGTAATGGCAAGAAGTGTAATAATATGGGTCCAGCTCAATTTGGCAGGCACTGCCTGCCAAATTGAATAAGTCAGATAAAATCTCCGCATGTCCAGGATATTTCGCCTGCCAAATCCTTTTCCATATTGCAACTTCAAATCTTTTGAAAGTCTTGCCAGCAGTTCACTTCCGTACTCTGCCCTCTCATTTCCATGTTGTTCAAATTCAATAATGTGCCTGCCAATTTCCCAATTGGCCTTCACTAATTGAGTATTGATTGCTTTAACAGCACTCTGTCTTGCCGTTTCAATAGTAAAACCAATATCTGCTAAAAGCTTTTCATAGTTTGGTTTTGTTTTTACTGATTGCATATGCTGGTAAAAATTAATTCTTTTAATGGGGAAGTGTGATAACAAACTCACTTCCCTCTCTTTCTTTTGTATTTACTAATATTTCCCCGCCATGTGCTTTAATAATATCATAAGCCAATGATAATCCTAATCCTGTTCCCTGCCCGGTAGGTTTGGTGGTAAAGAATGGTTGAAATATTTTGTCTAATATTTTTTGTGGTATTCCGGGCCCATTATCTCGAACTGAAATTAAAATTTTATCACCTGCTTTTTTTGTACTTACCCAAACGGTTGGATTGTGTTTGGAATCAGTGTCTTCGAACCCGCCTTTGGAGGGCAAAGAGGTCGCATAAAATGCATTAGCAATTAAATTGAGTATTACTCTTCCAATATCCTGCGGAATAATATTGATGTTTCCAATCTTTTCATCATAATCAGTTTTTAAAGTTGCATTAAAAGATTTATCCTTTGCCCGCAACCCGTGAAAAGCCAGGTTCAAATATTCATCTGCCAGTTTATTAATATCTGTCGGTTCTTTTACGCCCGTGCTAATGCGGCTGTGTTGCAACATTCCTTTTACAATTCCATCTGCCTGTTTACCATGGCGCAATATTTTCTCAAGATTTTGTTGTACATCTTTTGCAATTATCATTGCTTGTTGCGTATTGCCTGTTGCCAATTCTTCTTCCATCTCTTCCAGCAACTCATTGCTTACTTCAGAAAAGTTATTGACGAAGTTTAATGGGTTTTGTATTTCATGTGCAATGCCGGCAGTAAGTTCTCCAAGCGACGCCATTTTTTCGGATTGCACTAATTGGGCCTGTGCCTGTTTTAAATCAACTAATGTTTTTTCAATTTGTTGTTTGGCCAACTCTAATTTATTAAAGTCTTCATACCGGGCATAAGCAATTGAAAATGCTTCAGCCAGAGATTTTACCAAATCAATTTTTTCTTTTGGAAGGGGAGTTGAGTTCCCTACATACAGCAT
>JALZIY010000289.1 GCA_030860085.1 Bacteroidota bacterium
GTATTTAATTGTCCTTTTAATAATTCTAGCCTTGAGGTAAGCAATGATCTTTCCAGGTCCGTTGCCCGTTTATTGATGCTGATATTTTGTTTAAAAAATTCCCATATATAACAAAAACCGACTGTGGATACATAAACAATGCTGTTGGTAGAAATGGAATTATCTACGATCATTCCGAAAATTCCTATGTCAGTAGAAGTTCTTTCTACCCCGAAAAGCACACTATGATTAAGAATGCTATGAAGAATGAAATAGGCGCTGCTCCAAAACAAAGCCGAGAATAATAAAAACCCTGCTCCATGTAAAATAAAAAGGAATAACACTTTTTTATGTGCTCTCCAGAATCGTAAGGTGTATAAAACAATAAGTGGGGCCAGCAAAGCTCTTATGGACCAGAAAGTAATAAAATAGGGCAAATACTCAGATTTCCAGTTTGCCTTATTTAAAAATATAACTGCTTCAACCAGTATAAGCAATACAGGAATTAGCCAGATGCCCAGTGCGTAAAATGCTTTTTTAAAATTTTCCTGTAACATACAAGTGCAAATATCCCTGTTTGTTTTTGTAATGAAAGCCATCCATCAACGGTTCAAACTATTAAAACATCGTCCTGTAAAAATGCTGTTGGTTATTTATAACACGTGACTGAATATTGTATAAAATCTTTCTCTATGCGACTCAATCTTTTTGATAAAAAAAATATATGCCTCAAGATTTTTATTGCTTTAACATGCGGCCTGCATTTTTCATGTATTAATGCACAGGAGAATAATCCTGTTGCATTTATCAGCTTACTTGAAAATGCCCGCAAAGCAACAACCGATAAAAGATGGGAGGAGGCATTAAATTTATGGCAACAGGCAACAGTTCAAAATCCCGTAAATGGCGAATACTGGAGCAACCTCGGCTCTGCTTATTACAACAATAAGCAGTATGATAAAAGTATTGAAGCTTACAAAAAACAAATAGAATTAGGATGGGGACTGACTTACAATGCTGCATACAATATTGCTTGTTGCTATGCGCTCAGCGGACAAAAAGAGCCAGCGCTTGAATGGCTGCAAAAAGCCTACGATATGGGTTTTGTAAGAACAGCCATGGTTCAGACAGATACTGATTTGGATGCGATAAGAGGAGAAGCAAAGTTTAAAAAACTCACCGGTACAGATGATGTGACTAAGATGAGCCGCACGGAAGGGTGGCGTTATGATCTTGCGCTGATAAAACAGGAGGTCCTTCGCAAAGCTTTTTTACGCCGCGAACTTTCGCTCGATGAATTTAATAAACAATACACAGCCATTTATAATTCTATTGATAAGAAAACCGATCAGCAAATTATTTTGGGCATGATGAAATTAATGGTGACGGTAAATGATGGGCATAGCAGTTTATTTCCTCCGGCACAAGCGGCATACAAACTCACGCTACCCTTGCAGTTTTATTTTTTTACCGAAGGCCTGTATATTGTTGCTGCAGATGAAAAATACAAACACCTCTTAGGTAACAAGGTGATAAACTTCGGACAAATATCTGTAGACAAAGTTGCAAAAACACTTTCGCCTTACATCAACCGGGATAATGAAATTGGCGTTGTGCAAAGACTGCAGGATTTTGTGCGTCATGCACCGATGCTCCATGCTTTGAAACTTATTCCCGATCCTGCAAAAGTTGAATTAGAATTGATGGACCGTGCAGGAAAAATATCAAAAGCTATTATTGTAGCAGATACTTCTATGCCGCGGGTTGATCACAAATCTGCTTTCCCCGCCAACTGGGTAAGCTTTCATCAAACGCTGGCGAATCCGGTTCCTCTATATTTAAAAAATCCACGAACAAATTACTGGTTTGAAAAATTACCCGACTCCAAAATCGTTTACATGCAATTTAATTCGGTTCGGAATGACAAGGCTGAATCATTGAGTGCGTTTGCAGAGCGGTTAATGAAATTCACCAATGAAAATGATGTAGAAAAACTGGTGATTGACCTGCGCTGGAATAATGGTGGTAACACTATGTTGCTTCCTCCATTTATTAATGCACTTATAAAAAATGAAAAGATCAATAAACGTGGAAATTTATTTGTCATCACGGGGAGAAGAACTTTTTCTGCAGCACAAAATCTCGCAACTTATTTAGAAAAACAAACGGCGGCTACTTTTGTCGGCGAGCCCACGGGTTCCAGTCCCAATTTTGTTGGCGAAGAGGATTACATAATGCTACCTTACAGTAAAGTAAATGTCAATGTCTCTGACCTGTTCTGGCAAAGCTCCTGGCCCGGCGATAAACGCACCTGGATAGCGCCTGCACTGTATATCCCGCCTACATTTAAAGCATACAGTGCAAACAGAGATGAAGCCCTGGAAGCCATTGTAAATTGGAGCAAGGGTAGTACGGCAAATAAAACTTTTTAATGTTTCTTTAGTATAGCGGAAGTTGGCTGCACTATAGTTTAATCATAATTATCTTTCCGGTGGCCAATTTCTCTTACATCCACCATCAAGATAACATCATCAATTGCATAAATGATCCTATAATTTCCTATTCTTAAAAGCCATAAATTTTGTACCCTTTTAATTTTTTACACCCGCTTGGTCTTGGATTTTCTTCAAGAGATTTTAAAGCCGAAACAATTTTTGTAATTTCTTTATTAGGAAGTCTTGATAGTTCTCTTTCTGCTGTCTGAGTCAACAAGACGTTGTAACGCTTCATTTAAGTTTACCCTTTTTTTTAAGCGTTTTGATTACTTCATTTAAGGGCCTTCTTTCTTCTGCTTTTCTTGATTCGGCAATAATACCGTCAATCAGGTCTTCCATTTCGTCATCAAATTTTTCCAGCAACTTTATATCTATTTGAACAGCTAATTTTTTATTGCGTTCATCAGTAACATAACTAACACCTTTCATAATTCTAAGATTTAATTATTCACAAATTTACTTCCTCTTTGTTTATTTTCAGAATGACTGTAAGATCTGCAATTTTAATATTTCACCTCCAAAGAAAAACTATCTTTAATTCATAAATCATTTAGTATGAAACGCCGGTCACTACTCATAGTTTTTGTTTTTTCATTTTCTTTTTCTGGCTTCGCCCAGCAAACACAAAAGCCACCCCTCCACGGAAAAAACTGGATGGCTATTACAGGTAAACCATTGGCTGCAACTGCGGGTTCCATGATCTTTCAAAAAGGCGGCAATGCTGTTGATGCTGCCTGTGCTATGCTGGCCGCTACCTGCACTATGTGGGACGTATTGAGTTGGGGCGGTGAAACACAGGCGCTCATTTATAATCCAAAAACAAAAAAAGTAATTGCCATCAACGCCATGGGTTTTGCACCTACAGGAGCAACTGCTGCATTCTTTAAAAACAAGGGCTACGATTTTCCGCCTCAGTACGGACCGCTATCTGCCACAACACCCGGTACACCCGGTGGCATTTGTTACATGCTGTCGGAATATGGAACCATGAGTTTGAAAGAAGTATTAGCGCCTGCTATGCAATTGGCTGCAGGCTATGCAATAGATGCACAAACAGCTAATAGCATAGAACGTGGTAAAGCCCGCATTAAAGAATGGCCATATAGCAAAGCAGTCTTTTTACCACACCTGGGAGAAAAAAGGGAAGCACCGGAAGCCGGAGAAATATTTGTACAAAAAGATTTGTTGGAAACACTCACAAAAATGGTGCAGGCGGAAGAAGATGCATTAAAAAAAGGAAAGAAAAGAAAAGAGGCGATCATGGCTGCTTATGATCGTTTTTATAAAGGTGATATAGCCAAAGAATTTGTACGCGGTTGCCAGGAACAAGGTGGTTTAATAACCATGGAAGACCTTGCAAAATGGAAACCTATTGCAGAAGAACCTATGCATGTAAATTATAAAGGCATTGAAGTGTATAAGTTGCAACAGTGGACGCAAGGACCCATGCTGTTGCAGTCATTAAACATTCTTGAAAACTTTGATTTGAAGGCAATGGGATATAACAGCGCAAAATATATCCACACAATCTATCAAACAATGAGCCTTGCCTTTGCTGACCGTGATTTCTATTATGGCGATCCTTACTTTTTACCGGCGGAACCCATGAAAGGTTTATTAAGTAAAGAATATGCAAAAAAAAGAGCTGCATTAATAGGTTATGAAAAAAATGATGCAACTATTGGCCCCGGCGATCCCTATCCTTTCGAAGGAAAAATAAATCCATATACCAACCTCATGAAACAAAGAGGATTTACGATTGATACTACTAAAAGAAATTTTGCACCTACACATGATACAAGAACCGGAACAAGTTTTTTGCCGTCAGTAAATATTACAACGTCAACGAACCAGCCAATAATAAGCATCATAGAAAAGCCAGGGCTGCGTGATGGCGAAGTC
>JALZIY010000298.1 GCA_030860085.1 Bacteroidota bacterium
ATGCTGTACTTTCAAACGATTGTAAGTCCGCAGCATTTTATTTTATCGAAACTACTGTTCAATTCTTTATTAATGCTCGTAATGAGCGGATTAAGTTTACTACTCTTTAGTTTATTTCTCGGTAACCCCTTAGAAAAAATATTACCATTTGTGGGTTTGGTTTTCCTGGGAGGATGGAGCCTGAGTTTAGTATTTAGTTTCTTAGCAGCTATAGCAGCCAAGGCCCAACAGAATGCAGCCATCATGGCTATTTTAGGTTTCCCTATAATTATCCCACAATTGATCATGCTAATAAAGATCAGCAGTGCCGCCTTTTCACAACTCGGCGTTTTCCCTTTAACTCCGGTTTTAATGCTTTTTGTGCTTGATGTGCTTGTAATATTATTAGCTAATATTCTTTTTACTTTTTTATGGAAGGATTAACTGCCGTGATGAATAGTTGAAAAGCTTATGTTGACAGACTTAATTAAGCAAAATCAACTTAATCAACTAATCAACCAATCAACCAATCAACTCTTACCAGCTTTTCAACTATCAACCTCTTCCCTTATTTTTGCTCCCTAATTGTGAGTAGTGGGTGTGAGAGGTCAATTTTAAAAACCCTATGTCATATACGACAGCTTGCAACTCATAGCTAAAGGCTCACAGCTTTGTATGAATAAATGGTGGTGGAAAATATTGTGCATCTGTTTATTGGTCTATACGTTCATTGCCGGCTTATTAATGGATGTTCCCCGCATTCCCATTTTGAATGAAACAATACGTAACCTTTATTTTCATGTATGCATGTGGTTTGCAATGATGATCTTATTTACCATCTCCGTTGTACATGCTGTGAAATATTTACGTACCAACAGTTTAAAATTTGATATTCTTTCCCGTCAATATGCGGTAGTGGGAATTGTGTTTGGTTTATTAGGTTATGCAACTGGCGCTATTTGGGCCTCTTTTACCTGGGTAGATCCAAACAAAGCTGCTTCAGCATCTTTTGGAGCCATAGCACGAGAACCGAAATTAATTGGTGCAGCCATTGCATTGCTTATTTATTTTGCATATCTAGTTTTGAGGGATTCAATTACTGATCTTGATAAAAAAGCAAGGACCACCGCAGTATATAACATTTTTGCTTTTGCTTTTCTTTTTCCTTCAATCTGGATCATCCCACGTTTATTGCCAAGCCTTCACCCAGGTGGTGAAGGAAACGAAGGAAACCCGGCATTAAACTTTAAAGAGTTAGCTCCAAACATGCGGTTGATTTTTTATCCCGCTATTGTTGGATGGACTTTATTAGGTGTATGGATCGCCAGCTTAAAAGTGCGACTTAAATTTTTAAAAGAAAGAACCCTGCTTGATCAATGATTTATAAAATTTTTTTTGTTCTCTGTTTCTCTTTATTTTCTTTTTTTGCTATTGCACAAAGCAAAGTTGACATGGCAGATACCATGCGCAGCAACGGCAAAATTTATGTGGTGATAGCTATTATACTTACCATATTTGCAGGACTTATTCTTTATTTAATCCGGATAGATAGAAAAATAACCAAAATTGAAAAAGGCTCATCTTAACCCGATTATAAAATTTTTAAATAACATCTCATGTCAGCAAATCAAGATTATAGTTTCTTTCAAAGTGTGGTAAAAAGTTTTGATAAGGCAGCAAATTTTACTAAATGGGATCCAGGCATATTAAACTCGATAAAAGAGTGTAATTCTGTTTATCAAATGCGTTTTCCCGTACGCATGGACGATGGACGTATAGAAGTGATAGAAGCGTATCGTGTTCAACACTCTCATCATAAAGCGCCCTGCAAAGGAGGTATCCGCTTTGCTGCCGAAGTTAACCAGGATGAAGTAATGGCCCTCGCCGCTTTGATGACATACAAATGCGCTATTGTAAACGTGCCGTTTGGTGGCGCCAAAGGTGGTATTAAGATCAGCCCAAAAAAATATTCTGTTTACGAATTAGAAAAAATTACACGTCGTTATACTTCAGAATTGGTCAAGAAAAATTTTATTGGCCCGGGTACAGATGTTCCGGCGCCGGATTATGGAACAGGTGAAAGAGAAATGGCATGGATCGTTGATACCTACCAGAGTTTACGCCCCGGCGAAATTGATGCCGCAGGTTGTGTTACAGGTAAACCAGTTACGCAAGGTGGTGTTCGCGGACGTAGAGAGGCTACCGGTTTAGGCGTTTTTTATGGTTTGCGTGAAATTTGCAATATGCCTGAGATTATGGAGAAATATGGTCTTAGCACGGGTGTGGAAGGCAAACGCGTTATTGTACAGGGGTTGGGAAATGTGGGTTATCATTCGGCTAAATTCTTTCAGAATGCCGGTGCTAAAATTATTGCCCTGGCAGAGTATGAAGGTTCCGTTTATAATGATGAAGGATTGGAT
>JALZIY010000300.1 GCA_030860085.1 Bacteroidota bacterium
GTTCTGTATCACCTGTTTCTTTTTGCCATTTAGCTAATACACTTTTCAAACCCATTTGTATTGATGTGTATTCCTTACTGCCTGCAAGGTTATTAGCCTGCTCCTTATTTTTCTGCACATCAAAGAATTCTTCTGCAGGTCTTGGTGTAAGTAAAATATCTTTTTGTATGGCTGTTAATGTTCCTTTTGTCTCAGCCGTTTTAAGCGCTTGAAATGAAGGACTTTCTACAGCATCCAAAGGCCCCTGGTTAGCAAATTCAGGACGCCGGTTAAGGATATATAAATATTCTTTAGTGCGAACAGCCCTTTCATAAGCCTCATAGTCATGCCAGTTGTGTTCTGTAAAAATATAAGAACGGAAAGAAGCGTTCGGATTTTTGAAAAGTTTTGAAAAGCTTCTGCCTTGTATTGTTGTTGAAGATTTTGCTTTTGCCAGTTCAAGTAAAGTTGGTGCAATATCAATAGCGCTTACCATACTATTACATTCACTTCCTTTTTGTATTCCTCTTGGCCATTTTATAATGAAAGGTGTTTTCACCCCGTCATCATTCAGTCTTGTTTTACTGCCTGGAAACGCCCGCCCATTATCCGACATAAAAATGATCATAGTATTTTCATGTATCCCTTGGAGGTACAGTTCTTTATTCAACTCACCAATATAATAATCAAGACGGGCAATTTCATCGTAGTAAGCAGCAATGTCCTCCCTTGTTTCTTTTGTATCTATAAGAGAAGAAGGAACAATTACCATGGCGGGATCATGTGGCTTGTTAAAAGAGTTCGCTTGCCAATCACGATGTGCATCAGAAGGCGCCAGCCAGAAAAAGAAAGGTTTATTTTTCGGTCGATCCTTCAAAATAGAAAGCCATAATGCTTCTCCGCCAATGCCATTTCTTTCATCTGCTATTAATGTATCATAGGCTCTCTTTGTATTTGCACCTTCGTGCCACTTGCCTGCCTGTACCGTGTGATAACCATTATCCTTCAACAGTTCCGGAAAAAAACTAAGATGTGCAGGCAATTCCGTATGCAATTCTGCAGCGCCGGTATTGTGAGGATAACGTCCGGTAATGATGCTGCTGCGACTGGGGCTGCAAGAACTGGAGGTAACAAACGCATTCGTAAACTTCATTCCTTCTTTAGCCAGGCGATCAATGTTGGGTGTACGAATAGCCTTGTTTCCATAGCATCCCAGATCATTCCACCCTATATCATCGGCTATAATTAAAATAATATTGGGGCTTGATTGGGCAATACCAACATGGCTGCAAATAAAAAGAAAAAAGAAAGAAAGAAAGCCGGTTTTTTTCATTGCTATTGTCATCTTAATTTTTTGATACATATACTTCTGCAAAAAAAATAAAAACCTAAAGACGCTATCATCTCAGTTTTTAATTAGTATCATTCAGTTGCCCTGCGGGTTCATAGTCCTTATATTGATTTTTTGTCTGTATTAATTGCTTTCAAATCTGCAAATACTTTTTTATGAGATGGAGATAAGGAAAGATTATGCTGTTCGCCAGGATCGTTTTTAAGATCATATAGTTCCCATTCATTTACTGTGTAAAAATAAATGAGCTTATAGCGTTCACCCCTAATGCCAACATGAGGAATTACGGAATGTTCAAACTCGTAATAACGATAATACAGGTAAGAGCGTGAGAGTTTTTTTTGCTTACCTGTTACTATGGGTTGTAAACTTTTGCCCTGCATCGAGGCGGGCACTTGTACCCCGGCCATGTCAAGTATCGTTGGAGCAAAATCTATATTTTGAACCATTGACTCATTAACGCTTCCCGGTTTTATGTGGCCCGGCCAACGCATTATTAGTGGAGTGCCCATGGACACATCATACATAAATCTTTTATCAAACCATCCGTTCTCGCCCAGGTAAAAACCCTGATCGGATGTATAGAGGACAACTGTATTTTTTGTGAGTCCTGATGAGTCAAGATAATTTAAAAAACGACCTATGTTTTCATCAATGGATGCTATACATGCCAGGTAATCCTGCATGTACCATTGGTATTTTAATTTCAATAAGGCTTTGCCAGAAGGTCTTTGCTGCTGAATAATTTTTCCACGCTCAGTATATATTTCTTTAATTCGTTTACGGTCACTTTCAGGTATGCGGTTCATAATTGCCTGGTAATATTTTATTTCAGTTGAGTCTGGATTTAACTCCGGAATATCTATCAGAAATTGAGGATCTACTTTCAGGTCGCTGCTCAGCTTCATATCGGGTAAAATACTCAAGGTTTGTGTGCGCCAGGCACTGCCATGCCGGGCCATATCAGCAAATAAAGTAGCTGGTTCCGGAAAAGTTTTTTTGTGGTATTGTTCAATAAATTTTAGTGGTGCAAAAAAATTCCGGTGTGGTGCTTTATGATGCAACTGCAAAAGGAATGGTTTCATTTTTTCACGATCATTGAGCCATTTGATAGCTTCATTAGTTATTATATCTGTTGCATAACCTTTATAAATGTTTGTATCTCCATTCATATTGATCATACCCGGGTTAAAGTATTGCCCCTGCCCTGGCAACACGAGCCATTTATCAAAACCTGTTGGGTAAGAATGTAAATGCCATTTGCCGATGACAGCGGTTTCGTAACCTGCCTGTTGCATTAGTTTTGGCATAGTGATCTTTGAAGAATCAAAAGGGGTGCTATTGTTTTTTACACCATTCAAATGCGAATGTTGTCCCGTCAACACAGTAGCCCTCGCAGGGCTGCAAATAGAATTGCCTACAAAAGCTTTTGTGAACTTCATTCCTTCTTTGGCCAGGCGATCAATATTTGGTGTAGAGATAAGCGTTTTATTATAAGCACTGATAGCATCCGCATCATGATCGTCGCTCATTATATAAATTATATTGGGACGTTGCTGTGCTAAAGCTTTTATTGAAATCAGAAATATAAAAAACAGGAACCGCATTAATTTTTTTCAGAGTTGAGTAATTAACACTTTTGATATGAACAGAGGAACACAAAACACAACATTTTCCCGATTAACTATATCAGCCTTTATTCCCTCGATTTTAAATTGACAGAAATATTTTATTCTAAAATCGCCTTTCGCTTTACTAACTATAAATAATTTGTTTATTCCATTATAGCTGTGCCATCTTCTGTTTGAGCAATATAAAAACTAATATCTTTTTGCATTGCTGATTTGTATGCCTCACTAACTTCTTTGATTAAATTATTTATTGCATCTTCTTTTACAAGGTTAATTGTACAGCCACCAAAACCTCCTCCCATCATTCGTGCGCCAAGTACAGCAGGATTAATTTTTACATGTTCTACTAAAAAATCCAACTCTTTACAACTTACTTCATATTGTTTACTTAGCCCTTCATGTGTTTGAAACATTTTTTTACCTAAAGCGGCAATATCTCCTTTTTTCAGATCATCGCATGCGGCAAGTAAACGAATGTTTTCTTCAACCACATATTTACAGCGTTGATAAATGACGTCATCCTTAGGAGCCACAAATTGATCAAGCATTTCAATAGTTACATCTCTTAAACTTTTAGCTTCAGGGATATGAGCTTTTACATATTCTACACCTTTTTCACATTGCTGTCTTCGTGTATTATATTCACTTGATGCTAATGAATGTTTGACATTTGTATTCAGCAAAAGAATTTTAATTCCTTCCATCTTTAGCGGCACATATTCAAAATCCAATGAACGGCAATCTAATTTAATAACACTATCTTTTTTACCATACATACTTGCAAACATATCCATGATGCCTACTTTTACACCGGCAAAAGAATGCTCTGCTAATTGTGCCATCCTCACTAAATCCAGTTTATCAATTTTTAGATGGAAAAGTTCGTTCAGCGCAAAAGCCGTTGCGCATTCTATGGCTGCTGATGATGACAGGCCAGCTCCAATCGGCACATCCCCACCCATAACTATATTGAAGCCTTGGAGCTCATGCCCACGAATCTGCAGTTGGTTTACTATACCTAAGATATAATTAGCCCATTGCTTTTCCGATTTTTCAACAGCCGATAGCTTGCCTTCATATACATCATTGAATTCTGCAGAAAATAACCGGATCAATTCATCGTCTCTTTTGCTTATTGCTATGTAGATGGCTTTATCAATAGCAGCAGGAAGAACGAACCCTTCATTATAATCGGTGTGCTCGCCAATAATATTCACTCTGCCTGGCGAGCGAACTACTAATGGCCTGGCATCATAAAGATTTCTAAACTTATCACCAATGCTTTTTGCTATCTCATTTTTTTTCATGTATTTCTATTATGAATAATTTAAAAAACTGTATGCAAAAAATTGTATAAAAATAGTGCCTTTCCTTTCGCCTCGCTAAAATCACATTTCACCGATAAAAAACGATATTAACATCATTTAAAGGTTGCGAATATTGACTTTTGCTATTATTTTTAGTCTGATTTTAAATAATCACTTCGATATAATCCAAAATAACCTCTATGTACTTCAAAAGTGAGCCAACTCTAACGCTGGGGCATGACCCGGAATTAATGTATCGTTGGTCTAATGAAAAAGCTTCCAAATGGATGGAGAAAAATGGCTGGCAAATAGGATGTAACTACATTCCTCACAATGCAATCAATCAACTAGAAATGTGGCAACCGGAAAGCTTTGATCCTTTCCTAATTGATAAAGAATTAACATGGGCCGCCGGCCTTGGTTTTAATACGATCCGCGTATTTCTCCATCACCTGTTATGGGAGCAGGATGCTATAGGTTTTCTTGAGAGAATAGATCTTTTTCTTTCTATTGCTAATAAACATGGTATTAAAACGATGTTTGTTTTATTTGATGCTGTGTGGGATCCTTATCCTAAACTAGGCAAACAACCGGAGCCACGTGTAAACGTGCATAATTCAGGATGGGTACAGTGCCCGGGTTTTGAAGTATTAAATAATACAGAGAAATATGATGATCTGCATAGCTATGTAAATGGCATTGTTGATCGTTTTAAAAACGACGAAAGAGTGTTGATATGGGACTTATTTAATGAACCGGATAATATTAATCTGGGTAGCTACAAGGATAACAACTATGCTTTGCACAAGGCAGAACTTTCGATGCTTTTATTAAAGAAAACTATAAATTGGGTAAGAGTGATAAATCCCATGCAGCCCATTACTATGGCGCCCTGGCAGGAAGATGACTGGAGCTGTGACACCAAAATTTCTGCTTTAGATAATTACATGTTCACTCACTCTGATGTTATAAGTTTTCATTGCTATGGTAATAAAACAGGAATGCAAAAAAGAATCGAAGAATTGAAACGATTTGGCCGGCCAATTTTATGTACGGAATATATGGCACGTCCGCTAGGCAGCACTTTCCAGGAAATTTTACCCCTACTTAAACAAAACAATATAGGTGCATATAATTGGGGATTTGTTGCTGGTAAATCACAAACACATTGTCCGTGGGATTCATGGGTAAAGAATTATAAAAAAGAACCCCGTGTTTGGTTTCATGATATTTACCGCGCCAATGGCGAGCCGTTCAAAAAAGCAGAAGTAGAATTTCTAAAAAAAATGAGTAAGAAAATGCTGCTATGAGATATAAAAAAGTGGCCTAAATAATTTTAATATTTATATTAAGGGGCTATTAAAATAGCCCTTTTTTTGTGTGCTAAGCATGTGTATCAGCTATAAGGTGCAAGTTCTGAAGACGCTTTACAGTATGGAGTCTTAGCCAAGCGCAAGGGTGTCCCCGCTATGGCGGGGGCAGGCTGTGGGCGACTGCGAATCTGAGGGAAGCTGGCGGCAAACATTCGAGCCTACGGACAGAAACTGCATATAGGGCGCGGTAGCATGGGTGATGTTGCTAAACAAACAAAAGCCCCATACTGTATGGAATGCTACCCCGTAAATGCCGTGGCTACATGAATGGAAGCGGATACACTTCCTCTGGGAGATCTGATGATATGCAGGAGAGTGTATGAGCGAATACACAAACGGCAACCTACTCGACTGGCCAAAAAAAAGCAGACCTTAGTCTGCTTACCAAAAAAGAAATTTATAAAACTAATTAGCAAGGTTTGATTTATAAAAACCTTCTCTTTTAAGAATAAATTGGTTTTCTGCATTTGTTAATAAAGAATCTTTAACCAATTTTTCAACCAATCTCATCTGGTTGTCGTCTTCTGTCAGTTGAATAATAAGCTTGTAACTTTCAATTTTCATCAACGCCCGGCGGCTGTTTTTTACTACCTGGCGATCTAGCCAGTTAAACTTTTCAGCTAAGTATAGCTGATGATTGCGGAAATAGGCATGCATAGGAATAGTTTAGATTTTAGAAATGGTTTTTCGTCGTATCGACAAAATATAAATAAATATTCAACAATTCCTATTCCTAAGTATTTTTAATCAAATTAAACGGTGAAAAAGAAAAAACTATCGTTTAATGGGCAAAACTTAGCCCATAACTTCCATTTCAGTTTTATTGTATTCGTCCGTAAGCTTTCGTTGCAATTCAAAAGCCATAGGTGCATAGCTATCAAGTTTCATTTTAAATTTTGATCTGCCCTGTGTTATGGAACGTAATGAAGATGAAAAATCTTGCATTTCAGCCAATGGAACTTTTGCACTAATCATTTGAAAGTGCCCTTCATTTTCCATGCCTTCTACAATGCCTCTTCTACTTTGCAAATCTCCCATTACAGCACCGGTTAATTCATCTGGACATAATACTTCAACATGATAAACAGGCTCCATTATTTGCGGATCCGCCTGCTTAAAGCCCTGTTTAAATGCCATCATGCCCGCTATCTTAAAAGATAGATCGTTTGAATCCACGGCGTGCATTTTTCCATCATATAAACAAACCCTTACATCACGAACATAAGAACCTGTCAATGGGCCTTCCTGCATTTTTTCCATGATGCCTTTTAATACAGATGGGATAAAGCGATTGTCAATAGCACCACCTACGATACAGTTATAATACAGCAATTTACCACCCCAGGGCAAATCAATTGTTTCCCTGCCACGAACAGTTATCCCTGTTGGTTCCGGCATTCCCTCATAATAAGGTTCAATACGTATATAAACTTCACCAAACTGCCCTGCCCCACCACTTTGCTTTTTATGGCGATAGCTGGCTTCGGCCATTTTTCTGATTGTTTCTCTATACGCTATTCGAGGTTTATTAAATTTCACCTGCATTTTATGCAGGTTTTCTATTTTCCATTTGGCAACAGCTAAGTGCATGTCTCCCTGGCTATGCAATAGTGTTTGCTTTAATTCTTGTGATACCTCTACAATGATGGTTGGGTCTTCTTCTCTTAATTGATGCAGCGCCTGCGCTAATTTTTCTTCTTCACCTTTTTTTGCTGGTTCAATGGCAACCGTCATATTAGGGGATGGAAATTCAATAGGATTCAATTCGATATTTTTTCCTTTTACATGTAAAGTGTTATTCACATGCGTATTTCTTAATTTCAATGTTGCGCCAATATCTCCAGCCGCTAATTCATGAACCGGTATTCTCTTATTTCCTTCCATTAAGAAAAGCTGACTTATTTTTTCAATTACCCCATTCGCTTCATTGACCAATTCCAATCCAGGCTTAATTGTTCCACTAAATACTTTAAAAAAGGAGAGATCGCCTACATGTGGTTCAGAAATTGTTTTGTAAATAAAAATGCAGGCTGGGCCATTTGCTTCACATGGTAGTTCATCACCCGCCTTAGTTAGTTGAGGCGGCATTTCATTAGCGCTGGGACAAACATTGTCAATAAAACCCATTAGCCTTCCACTACCCATATTCCTCTCAGCACTCAGGCAAAAAAGTGGAAACAATTCATGCGTGATCATTGCTTTTTTTAAACCAACTTTCATTTCATCTTCATCCAGTTCACCTTTGTCGAAATATTTTTCCATAAGCGTTTCATCACTGCTCGCAATTGCTTCTACTAATTCTCTATGAAGCTGTTCTGCTTTTTCCTTTTCTTCTTCGGGTATTTCTAATTTATCTGGCTTGCCACCTGAGTCTCGAAATTTATACATGGTCATTCGGAGCACATCAACAATTTCATGAAACCCGGCACCCTGCTGACGTGGGTATTGTACTACAGTTATTTTATTTCCAAAATGATCTTTTGCCTGTTGCACGGTTCTATCAAAGTCTGCTTTATCGTGATCTATTTTGTTTACCGCAAAAATCATCGGCGTTTTAAATTTCTCCGTGTACTGCCAAATCACATCAGTGCCTACTTCTACACCTATTGCAGCGTTTAAGACCATTATGCCTGTATCGGCCACCCGTAAAGCAGATAGCACCTCACCTACAAAATCATCATAACCCGGGGTATCCAAAATGTTGATTTTATATCCCCGCCACTTAGTGTGCATCAATTTAGAAAAGATAGAATTTCCTCTTTCTTGTTCTAATTGATGAAAATCACCAACCGTATTATTTTCTTCAACTGAACCTTTGCGGTTCACCAGCCCCGCTTCATACAACATGCATTCGGCTAATGTTGTTTTGCCACAGCCTGCATGGCCGAGCAAAACAATATTTTTTACGTGTGAAGTATCAAATTCGGCAGACATAATATTTTATTTTAATGATAAGGCAATAACAATGCAATACACAATTGTATGCATCTACATATCAGGATAAAAAAAATCAGCAATTAGTCGTGCTGATGAAATTTCTAAAATTGTCGCGTAACTCCTGGAGTGTGGTCTCCAGATTTACAAAATCATCTAACAGGCTTTCATGCTCGGCAAAAGTTTCATTCGAATGTCCAATACCAGACGACTGTAATTGAATTTTGCGTTCATGATTTTTAATGCTTTGTTTCAAATCATGGATATTGATCAATTGAATGTGAAACTGGTTGTGAAAATGTTCTACTTGTTGTAAAT
>JALZIY010000316.1 GCA_030860085.1 Bacteroidota bacterium
CCCTACTGGTCAAATTACCTTTACGTTCTAATAAATAAAAACAGATGAATAAACGTAGAATTGAGGTATTTACAGCGGGTTGCCCGGTTTGTAATCCGGTAGTGGATTTGGTTACGTCTCTTGCAAATGAAAAGTATAATGAGGTTATAATTTATAACCTGGTTAAACAATGTGAAACGACGGAATGCGTTTCTAAAGTAGCAGAGTACGGTATTAAAAGGCTTCCGGCAATAGCAGTTGACGGTCAATTATTAAGCTGTTGCAAAAACAACGGGATAACAAAAGAAGACTTGATTAATGCAGGAATAACAGAAAAATTATAATTTTATAACAATGCACGGATTGTTTAATTTTTATCAGCTTGCTACCGTGTGGGTAAGCACAAATCAAAATAAAACCATGAAAAAGTTTATTGTACAAACAATGCTTGTTTTAGGCTTTGTGCTTAGCTATGGATTTAGTTATGCCCAAACACCTGCTTCGTGTTGCCCTCAAAAAGGAACAGCAGATTGTCCTCTTTTAAAGAACTGTCCTAAGAAAGGAACAAAAGATTGTCCTTATGCTGTTAGCACAGCTTCTCTTGTTGCTAAAAACGTGAAGGCTGATTGCCCTTTGGCTGGTACTCCTGATTGTCCAATCGAAAAATGTCCTTTAAAAGGAACAAAAGATTGTCCATTGGTAAAAAACACAACTAAAGTTTCTTATGCTGTAAATAAAAAAGTAGCAACTAAGTCCGAAGAAAATTTACCCCTATGTTGCCGAAAAAGCGACTAATTAATATTGGAGGCGGTGTAATAACCGCCTTTTTTATTCAAGCCCAAATTAGTTTCTTACTTAGGGTCTGCTAACAAACCTTTTAGTTATTTTAATCGTCTTTCATGCTGCTATACATGAAGAATATGGTTTGCCATCGCTGCAAGAAAAGCCAACGAACAATAGCAATGATTTTGTAATATCCAATTTTCAAATGCCTAATCTTGTAAAGGACAAAGACAATAACCTGCAATTGGTTTATGGAGAACGATTGACCATTAAGGTCTGTTAACCTGATCATGTCAATTTCACGGACCACTTCAGCAGAGGGATTCGGTTTTTCTTTTTTTGCATTAGTACACCCTGTTTAATCCAATTAACAATAAATAGCTATTGTGTAACTATATGTCATTGTTGATTTTAGTTTAATCTTGTTTAGGCGGCTATTTTTTTTACAAATCCTTTTTATGCGTTTCACTGATATATTTTTCTAATGCCTTTTTTCCAAACCGTTTGAATACAACTGGCGTTACGATGATGTCCAATAGCGTAGAACTTATTAATCCACCAAGAATGACAGTAGCAACAGGATATAAAATTTCTTTACCAGGGGCAGAAGCATCCATGGTTAAAGGAATGAGGGCCAATGCAGCAACTAGGGCTGTCATTAGTACAGGCACCAGTCTTTCCTGAGAACCCCTGATAATCATTTTATCTCCAAAAGTTTCGCCTTCATGTTCTACTAAATGAATGTAGTGCGAGAGCATCATGATACCGTTGCGGGAAGCAATACCTGTTAGTGTAATAAAGCCAACCAAAGTGGCAATAGAAAATACACCACCTGTAAGCATAACAGCTATTACACTTCCGATCAATGCTAAAGGAATATTCAACATGACCTGTAAAGCAATTTGCCATGATTTAAAATGGCTGTACAGCACAAGAAAAATGCCTGCAAAAGAAAATAAACTTAAAATCAGGATCAACCTGGATGCAGTTTGCTGGCTTTCAAACTGACCACCCCATTCTACAAAATAGCCTTGTGGCAGTTGCATGTTGGAACGAACAGCATCCTGCATTTCTTCAACTGTACTTCCGAGGTCACGTCCCTGCACATTAGCTGATACTACAATTCTACGCTGCGTATTCTCGTGGTTAATGGCGTTGATGCTGTTTTCCAAATCAACAGTTGCAATTTGATTCAATGGAATTAATGCTCCACTTGACGTGGCTATCGGTGTGTTGCGAATTTGCTCAATATTAGATCGTGTACTGTCAGCCAATCTAATTATTAGATCAAAGCTTTGCTGGCCTTGTATCACCTGGCTAACCGTTTTGCCCTGGTAAAATGTTTCCAACTCTTCTGCTACTTCTCCTACCTGCAAACCATATTGCCTGATTTTATTCCTGTCCATTCGTATCATTAATTGCGGTATCATCACCTGGTTTTCCACCTGTGCATCTACCACTCCATCAATACTGCTAATTACTCCTTGCAACTGGTTAGCAGTAGAACGAAGTGTTGTCAAATCATTGCCGAATATTTTAATAGCCACCTGTGCCCGCACACCGGATAGCAGGTGATCAAGCCGGTGTGAAATGGGCTGACCGATGTTTATGCTCACTCCTTTTACTACGTCAAGGTTGTGACGTATATCTTCTAATATATCACTACGATCCCGTCTGTCTTCTTCATTGTTAAGTGCAACATCTATTTCAGAATAATTGGGGGGCTCTGCATGTTCGTCTAATTCGGCCCTACCGGTCCGGCGGGCGGTTAAAGCAACTCCTTCCACTTTTAAAATTTGCTTTTCAACGATGTTGCCAATTTTGTTAGATTCTTCTAATGATGTTCCTGCAGGTGCAATAGCTGTTACAGTAAAACTTCCTTCATTAAATGCAGGCAAGAACTCTGTTCCGAAAAAGGGCACAATAGCAAAGGAACCGATGATCAAAATGATAGAGGCAATGATAACGGTTTTTGTACGCTTTAAGCTCCAATGCAGCAATTTTAAATCTTGCTTTTTTAACCAGCGGACGAGGGGAGAGTCGGCAGTATTAGAGTTGGCAGTAGGCAGTGAAGTTTTAGAGTCGGCAGTATTTGAGTTGGCAGTAGGCAGTATTGTTTGAGAGTCGGCAGACTGCCTACTGCCTACTTCATACTGCTTACTTTCTTCCTCCGACTGCTTACTGCTTACTGGATACTGCTTACTCCTAGACCGTTTCCAGAACTTTAAATTAACGTGCCGTAAATGATTTGGCTTACTTAGAAAGTAACTGCATAATGCCGGTGTAACGGTAAGAGAAACCACGAGAGAAGCAACAATAGAAGTTATGTATGCAATGCCAAGTGGAGCAAAAATTCTTCCCTCAATTCCCTGCAAGTAGAACAAAGGAATGAATACCAACACCACAATAATGGTAGCATACACAATAGAGTTTCGCACTTCACTGCTCGCATCGTAAATAACTTTTAGCAATGGCCGCTGTTGTGCTGTTGGCAATGCCCAATTTTCTTTCATCCGCCTATATACATTCTCTACGTCTACTATAGCATCATCCACCAGTTCCCCAATAGCGATAGCCAAACCACCAAGTGTAAGTGTATTGATAGAGATACCGAAAAGTTTAAATACAATGGCAGTAATAATGAGCGATAATGGAATAGCTGTTATTGTAATTATGGTTGTCCTGAAATTCAGAAGGAATAAGAATAGAATGATAATAACAAGAATAAATCCATCTCTTAATGCCAGTTCAACATTGGTGAGTGAATTGACGATAAAGCTTTTTTGCTGGAATATATCGGTATGGATTTTTACATCTTTTGGTAAAGTGGTTTGTATTTCTTCAATGGCTTCTAAAATATCATCGGTAAGCGTAACCGTGCTGGCCGTTGGTTGTTTTTCTATACTTAAAATAACGGCAGGCTTTGCATTGAAAGAACCATCTCCCCTTTTTATACCGCCACCTAATTTTACATCTGCAACCTGGCTTAAGGTAACTATTGCACCGTCCGTGGCACGAATTACAGTACCCGCTATTTCATTAATATCAGTTGTCCTGGCAATGTTCCTGATCAACACTTCTGAGCCTGCATTATTTACAAAACCGCCTGTTGAATTTTGATTGGTTAATTGCAAAGCCTGATCCACTTCATCTATTGATACATTAAAC
>JALZIY010000337.1 GCA_030860085.1 Bacteroidota bacterium
ATTTAATCTATTTGCGATAAAAAAACTTGATAGCATAGTTAGCCAATATAATATTCACTGCATTATTGCAGAACATTCATACACGGGCTGGCTGGCTTATATATTAAAAAAGAGAAAGAATATCCCTTTTATCATTCACTCTCATAACCTGGAAACTTACCGGTTTAAGCAAATGAATAAATGGTGGTGGAAAATATATGGGCACTATGAAAAACTAATCCATAAAAAGGCAGATTACAATTTTTTTATCAGTGAAGAGGATCTTTCAAAAGGAATAAAGGAGTTTCAGCTAAATGAAAAAAAATGTTCAGTTATTACTTATGGAGTTGATCCGATAAATGAGAAAAAAGATGCCAGAAATCAATTGAAAAAAATTCTTGGCATTGGTGATGGAGCTATCTTCTTATTTAATGGAACATTAAATTATAAGCCTAATATTGATGCAGTTATTTTCCTGCTTAATGAACTTGACCCGCTCTTGCAGAAAGAAAGTCTTTCATACAAAGTTGTAATTACGGGTAACCAGGTAACTCCTTCTTTGCGAAAACAAATGGCAGCTAACCCGCGGTTTATTTTTAAAGGATTTGTAGAGGATCTGGAATTGTATTACCAGGGCGTTAATATATTTTTAAATGCAGTAGATAATGATTCAGGCATTAAAACAAAAGTGGTTGAAGCGCTTGCTAACAATTGTATAGTCATATCTACCAAATCAGGTGCGACAGGCATTCCGCAGAATATTGCCGGTGAAAAATTGATTATTGTAAATAACCAGGATGCACAACAAATGATCAAAATGATCTTAATAAAAATTGATCAAAATAATCAACCCATTTCTGAAGCTTATTTAAACTATTTTAATTGGGATAATATTGCAGCAAAAGCCTCGCAAAAAATAAATAATCTTCTTTCCACTAATGGTTAATACCAAGCCATTTATATCGGTTATCATTTGCACCTATAACAGGGATAAATTCATTCAAAAATCTTTGGAATGCCTTTATGCACAATCATTAGAAAAGAGCTTTTATGAAATTATTGTTGTTGATAATAACAGCACAGATAATACATCGGCTATAGTTAAGGCGTTTATTCATCAACATGCCGGCCTCTCTATACATTACGTTTTTGAAACTGATAAAGGTTTATCATTTGCCCGAAATCGTGGAATGGTAGAAGCGCAAGGAGAAATTTTAACCTATGTTGATGATGATGCTGAAGCAGTGCCGCATTTTCTTAAAAGCATTTGCCAGTTTATTAAAGAAAACCCTGAGGTGATTGGTATTGGTGGCAAGGTTACGCCTATTTACTCAGATGGAAATGAACCTGCATGGATGAATAAATACCTGAATGGTTTTGTGGGACGTGTTGATTTTGGAACAGATCCTTTGCCATTTAATAAAAAAATGAAATACCCTGCCGGATGCAATATGACGTACAGAAAAGAAATACTGCAAAAAACAGGCGGCTTTAATAACAAGCTTACTTTTAGAAGTGATGATAAATATATTTTTTACCAGGTGAGTAAGCTTTCCAGAAACATTTACTACCTGCCCCAGGCAATGGTTTACCATAATATTGACCAGAGCCGGCTTACATTCGAAAATTTTAAACGACTTTATTTAAAAACCGGCAATGAAGAAAAGATCAGGATTAAATCTGAAGGAAATTCTTTTGGTTTAATGATTAAGTTTTTTGAACTGGTTTTTAAAACAGCAGCTTCCCTCCTACTCTATGTAAATTTTATGTTACAAGGAAAAGAAATTAAGGGACGTTACATCGTATTTTCGCAATGGTTTACCTTACGTGGTTTTCTTCAGAAAAAAGTTTTTGTCCGTTAGCTTAATGTCATGTCGTATCTCCAACGTCAAAAAACTCACCCCGTCTTGCCTACGGCAAGCCACCCCTCTCTACTTCGTAGAGAGGGGTCACGCAGCTTGGCTGCGTGGGGGGTGAGTTAAAAAACTGCGCAGGAATTGTATCAGGCTCTTATAACCGTGGCACGCCTAATGTTTCTAAAACATCTTGTAAAAATGTGGCTTGTTTTTAATTATAGTGGGAGTTAAAGACCATAATTTAAAAACATTTCCTGCATACAATGCTATATTTTTCCAATCTCTAAATGGGTTTTGCAATATAAATAACCTATGCAAAGTTGCAGCAATAAAAAAAACAAGAATACCCCAGGTATAATTAAGTAATAGAAATAAAAACCAGCCAACGCCATATTGTTTCCGGATCCGGACATGGTGCGATACCATTAGTTGCAATCCCTTTTTGTCAAAAAGATTCTGATACCCTTTTTCATTTGATTGCTGATCCTTGTTGATTGTTTCTCCCTGTAAGTGGATCATTTTTAAGTTATCGAGTATACAAAGCGGCCCTATTTTTTTTAACCGGCTGCACCATTC
>JALZIY010000341.1 GCA_030860085.1 Bacteroidota bacterium
CCCAGGAACTGATAAGCAATGCAAAGGGGAGGTACACTAAAAAACCTACAAGCATAATGATCAAAGCATATAGCCATTGCGTAGCTCCCATACCCTGGTAATTAAAAGAAGCTCCTTTGCTAAGATCCAAGCCTTTATAATTATATGTGCCAATGTAAGCAGCAATGACACTATGAATGCCTATGTTAAAAAAGTACGCAGCAATTTGAATAGGGATAATCTTCCAATTTATAAAGCCATAAAATAAGCTAAGCATAAGTGCAGCCGTACAAAAGCCCGTTAATAAAATAAACTTGCTTTTGAGATATGTTTTTATGTTAACATTCGATGCCATCAATCCATCAAAATGACGGCTTTGCCAGGCAAAAAAAAATTGTCCGTAATTTGCCATGAACATACCGGTGACGAATATCCCTCCCAACAACAATAATCCAAAATCATTATTTTCAAAGGAAATGGGTTTATAAAAAATAAAACCATAAAATAAAAATATGCAGGAAAATAACAGGAGTGAGCGGGGACGCTTATTACGAAAAATTAATTTCAGATCAACAGCTATCAGGTCGCCAACATTTCCAAACCGTTTTAGCCAATGATACTCAGCCGAAGCTTTATGCCCCGGCGATTTTACCAGGTCCTCCAGGTATAAATTATT
Source organism: Bacteroidota bacterium (assembly GCA_030860085.1). Taxonomy (GTDB): domain Bacteria; phylum Bacteroidota; class Bacteroidia; order Chitinophagales; family Chitinophagaceae; genus Flavisolibacter. The sequence continues at coordinate 656 of JALZIY010000341.1, forward strand.
TTGTAAAAAACGGCTATTGTTATAAAATGCAACAACGGCTATAATAATAGCCATAACACAAAGCAATGGTGTTTTTAAAAGCTGTTTAAAAATAGAGGCAGACAAATTCCGGACTGAAAAAATCTGGAAATAATCACCAGCTATTAATAACAGCACGATAACAAAAAAACCAACCAGCCACCAATGGCTTAAAATTGTTTTTCTCTTAATAAATAATATGAGAAAGTGATTGAAAAGAATAAGACTTATGATAGTGACGATAAAGGCTAAAGAAACAACAGATCCATATTGCCTGTTGATTACTGATAGAGCGAATGGCACAAATAAAAATAAGGGGAGCAATGTAAAAAAAGAGAAAAGCGAACGCAGGTTTAGGAATTGAATCAATTGCCTGCGCTCAATATTCTGCACCAAATATGGTTGAACTGTTAGTGTTGGCAAATCCTGCCACATAAAGCGGAAAATAATGTCCAGAAAAAAATAATAAAGAATATATCCGCAAAACACGGTAACCACATCCTGTTCCGGAAAGGCTTCATTCAAAATCGATTGAAGAAATATACCAATAAAAATGGCTACACCCAGCAAGTAGAGTATGATCAATCCCATGAATATTTGAACAGCTACGTCTCTGCCCGCACTCCGGCTACGCCAGAATGCTTTCCATTGATGGTGTAATAAAATATAAGTCAAAGGTTTTTTTTGAGCTGCTTAAGATAGGTAATTAAAAATATTTCTGATTTCTGATTTCTGATCTATGATTTGTAAATAAATCCTAACTTAAATCCTCGTATTAAAACTCATTTATGTCAAAAGACAAATCATTAGAGCAAGAAGAAAAACAAACTTCTTTGCATGAGGCACGGCGGCGTTTTTTAAAACATTCATCTGCATTAGCTGCTATTACACTGGCCACACCGGTACTGGTGAAAGCTGCTGATAATAATTGGGATGAAAAAGCCAGTGCTTATTTTGAAAAAGTTTCCTTACAATTAGAAGTAAATGGTGTGTTGCACAAACTTTCTGTTGAGCCGCGTGTAACCCTCCTGGATTTGTTGCGGGAGCAACTTAACCTTACAGGTTCTAAAAAAGGTTGCGACTATGGGCAGTGCGGAGCCTGCACCGTACTTGTAGATGGTAAAAGAGTGCTGAGTTGCTTAAGCCTCGCAGCTATGCAGGATGGAAAAAAAGTTACAACTATTGAGGGTTTGGCAAATGGTGACGCTCTTCATCCCATGCAGGAAGCTTTTATTAAGCATGATGGTTTTCAATGTGGCTATTGCACACCCGGACAGATCATGTCAGCGGTTGCCTGTGTACGCGAAGGACATGCAGAAAATGAAGAAGACATTCGAGAAAACATGAGTGGAAATATTTGCCGCTGTGGCGCTTATCCAAATATTGTAGATGCTATCATGGAAGCAAAAAAAGGAGGAAGCAAAATATGATCAACTTTGATTACATCAGGCCCTCCACACAAAAAGCAGCAATAGATGCTTTAAATAAAGATGCCACTTCACAATTTATTGCCGGTGGCACCAACCTCATTGACCTGATGAAAAGAGGTGTAACATCTCCGCAAAAATTAATAGACATCAACAACCTGCCGCTTAAAACAATTGAACAGGGTAAAGGCATTGTTCGTATTGGGGCACTTGCTTTGAATAGCGAGGTGGCAGAAAATGAATTGATCGTTGAGAAACTTCCTTTGCTTTCACTTGCACTAAAAGCAGGGGCTTCACCACAGATAAGAAATATGGCAACGGTCGGCGGCAATATAATGCAGCGTACACGGTGTCCTTATTTTTATGATACGGTTCTGCCATGCAACAAACGGCAGCCAGGCAGTGGATGTGGTGCACTCAAAGGTTACAACCGTATGCATGCCATTTTTGGTGCTACAGAAACTTGTATTGCGGTTCATCCAAGTGATATGTGTGTAGCACTGGTGGCGCTGAATGCAACAGTGGTAGTAAGCAGTGCCAATGGTTCACGCCGCATTCCATTTATTGATTTTCATCGTTTGCCGGGATCTACACCACAAAAAGACAGTACGCTTCAAAAAGGTGAATTAATAACATCAGTAGAAGTGCCGGATAATGCAGCTTTTGCAAAAAATGTTTTTTATAATAAAATTCGTGACCGGGCTTCTTATGCTTTTGCACTGGTGTCTGTTGCCGCTGCAATAGATTTAAAAGAAAACATTATTCAGAATGTGCGATTAGCAATGGGTGGTGTTGCACATAAACCCTGGCGGTTGACTGGTGCGGAAAATTTTCTCAAAGGCAAGGCAGCAAGCATTGCCATTTTTCAACAGGCAGCCAACATGGCGATGAAAGATGCAAAAGCTTATGGATACAATAAATTTAAATTAACACTGGCACCTAACACGATTGTTGAAACGCTGAAAACCATTACAGGTTTATCATAAAATATATGTATGGAAAATAATTTTTTTGATGTAGGTTTTGCAGATGACCTTGACAGGGTTGATGGCAAGGCCAAAGTAACAGGCACGGCTAAATATGCTGCTGAATATGAATTACCAAATCTTACTTACGGCGTATTAGTTGATAGTACCATAACAAAAGGCAGTATTACCGCCATCAATTCAAAAGCAGCAGAAGCAGCCCCGGGTGTTATTGCTGTGATTTCGCATCTTAACTCACCAAAAGTTCCGGGTTATGATGCCGGCGCTAATCCTGTAAAAGGGCCAACTGGTGGAAAGGGCTTACAAATATTTAACGATAATATTGTTCACTTTAATGGACAGCCTGTTGCATTGGTAATTGCAGATACATTTGAAAGAGCATTGCACGCCGCTTATCTGGTGAAAGTTCAATATAAAAAAGAAACACATGAAACCGATCTCGACCAAGCGAAAATAAATGTTCCTGCACTTGAGGGCCAGCGCTATAATGATTATTTACGTGGCGAAGCAAATGCGTACAAAAATGCACCGGTAAAAATAGAAGCAGAATATACAATACCGATAGAAGTGCATAATCCTATGGAAATGCATGCTACTACCGCTTTTTGGAGAGGAGATGATAAAGTGACGGTATATGAAAAAACACAGGGTGTGAAATCGGCACAGCGCAGTATTATGCAGGCTTTTAAATTACCTGAAGAAAATGTGCAGGTGAATGCAAAATTTGTAGGGGGTGGTTTTGGCGCCGCCTTGCGTACCTGGCCCCACGCCATCGCTGCATGTATCGGGGCAAAAAAAACAGGTAAGCCATTGAAGCTCGTTTTAAACCGGCAACAAATGTTTACTATGGTTGGTTTCCGGCCTCATGCTGTACAAAAAATTGGAATTGGCGCAACGCCGGATGGCAAGCTTACCGGCATCTCGCATGAAGCTTTTTCTCATACTTCCAATTATGAAGAATTTACCGAAGGCATTGTAAATATGTCGAGGTTTATGTATGCTTGTCCCAATGTAAATACACGCTATAAAGTTTACCCGTTAAATATAAGCACTCCCACCTGGATGCGTGGCCCCGGAGAAGCTACAGGTTCTTTCGCATTGGAATCGGCACTCGATGAATTGGCCTATGTTTTAAAGATTGATCCAATAGAATTACGGATACGCAATTATGCAGAAACCGACCCTCAAAGAAATCTCCCTTATTCAAGCAAATTTTTAAAAGAAGCCTATCAATTGGGAGCCGATAAAATTGGATGGAGCAGCCGCAATCCAACTCCAAAATCCATGAAAGAAGGCGATCTGTTTGTGGGATATGGAATGGGCTCAGGTGTCTTCAATGCCTCACGTGGCACAGCAAGAGCATTGGCAAGGCTAAATGCTGACGGAACATTATTGATACAAAGTGCAGTGGCTGATAGCGGGCCGGGTACTGCAACAGCGATGACCCAGGTCGCTTCTGCTGCTACCGGAATTCCTGTAAACAAAATAACATTTGAGCTGGGTGATTCTTCTTATCCACCTGGTCCTACGCAGGGGGGCTCTACTACTACTTCTACTTTGGGTTCTGCAGTATATGATGCATCAATAGCCTTAAACAAAAAAATTATTGACCTGGCAAAAGAGAATGCTGTTTTTCATACAACAGAAATTCATACGGCAAAACCGGAAGATTTTGTTTTTGAAAATAGCAACATTTTGTTGGCGGCTAACCGCTCAAAAAAAATGTTTTTGGCAGATGTATTAAAAGGAGCTGGGTTAACGCAAGTGGAAGTGACCGAAGAATCCAAGGGCAGTGAAGACTTGAAGAAATATGCTTCCTATTCATATTCAGTTCATTTTGTAAAGGTACTGGTGAACCCAGCCACAGGAGTGATTCGTATAGCAAGGGCAGTTTCAGTATGCGATGCGGGAAAGATCATCAGTCCAAAAACAGCAGAAAGCCAGATGATTGGCGGCGTTGTTGGAGGCATTGGCATGGCTTTAATGGAAGAAGGTGTTATTGACCACCGTTATGGCAGATGGGTAAATAATAATTTTGCAGATTATCATGTGCCGGTGCAGGCAGATGTACCACCAATAGAAATAATTTTTGTTAATAAACCTGATCCGGTAATAAATCCAATAGGCGCTAAAGGCATTGGCGAAGTTTCTTTAATTGG
>JALZIY010000351.1 GCA_030860085.1 Bacteroidota bacterium
GTGTAACAGCGATTAATATATTGAAACAGAGAAAAGGCGCCAAAGACATCTAAATCGCTTGCATAAGCATGGGCAGCAGGCATGAATTCGATTCCATTATAACGGCCAGTAAATTGATGATCAAGAATGGAAACTTCGTCTTTATTGATTTGCAATAGATTTTTTCCATTAGCAATTTTAGCATTGTTATTTGCGTCAATCGTCACTAATATCAAGAATATGATCACACCTACACCAACAACTATCCAGGCTAAAGCGCCAGCCGAAATAAAAACGCGGTAAACTAATATTAAGAGAATAAGAACTGTAAATAACCGTAACCACCCTAATAAGCTTTGCTTTTTCTTCAATTCATTTAATTGCTGGGTAAGCTGCTGTATTTGTAATTGGTAGATATTGAAAGGTGTTTGAATTGAATGCATGAATTCTGGTTATTCAATAGAATGGAAACGAAATTATTGTATCAGTTCATCTTTATCGGTTCCTTTTTTTGAATAATGAAAGTTTGAAGGATTAAACCAAACAAAACCACACCCGCAGCCCCGATGACGATCAGCCACAAAAAACCGACGTCAGGCAAAAAATTTAAAAAAGGTAACCGCTCATTAAAAAACAGCAATATTATAAAGGTTTCCATAATTAGTCCTGCAATAAAAGTCGCTGTGCCTTTTACTCTCTTTACATAAAAAGCAATTAAAAAAATACCGAGGATCGTTCCATAAAATAAAGAACCTAATACGTTCACCGCTTCAATTAAACTTTGTCCAAATTGATTAGCAAATGTTGTCACCAAAATGCAAAAAATGCCCCACCCCAGGGTGTGCCATTTAGAGATTTTATATTCGTTTATAGGTTTATTCTTTCCACGAATGCGTTTATGAAAATCAACCACGGTGCTGGCAGCTAAGGAATTTAATGCAGCAGCAATAGAACCCCATGCTGCTAAAAAAATAACAGCAATCAACAGTCCTTTGAGCCCTGCCGGTAAATATTCTTTTACAAAAGCAAGAAAAATATAATTGGTATCATTTGTATCCTTGTTACTTACCTGGCGGCTTATTCTTTTAAAATCGGCACGGTGCATTTCTGTTTCTTTATTTAACTCCTTTAATTGGGCAGTTATCATCTGCACAGAATCATTTTGTTCTTTTTTTTCTGCTGTGGCAAACCGAATGGCAGCAGATTTTTTGAGCTTGCTTACAGAATCATATTTTGTTTGCAGCATTGTCACCGAATCTTTATACTCTGAATTATTCGCATCGCCTACCAAACTGGTATTAAAGGAAAGCGGCGCTGCATTAAATTGGTAAAAAGAAAAGATCAAAACACCTATAAGAAGAATGGAAAATTGCATCGGAACTTTCACCAAACCATTCATTAACAACCCCAACCGGCTCTCCCTGTTATTTTGTGCCGTCAAATACCTGCCTACCTGCGACTGGTCGGTGCCAAAATAAGAAAGCGCTAAAAAAAAGCCGCCTATCACACCACTCCAGATGTTATACCGGTCATCCCAGTTAAAACCATTGGGTGTATTGCCAGTTGTTATAACATTTAGCTTTCCTAATTTTCCGCCTACATGCAAGGCATCTGTAAAACCAATATTTTCCGGCATCAGGTGTACAACCATATAACCAGCGGCAAACATGGCAACAAAAATGATGATCAATTGCAGTTGCTGTGTATAGGCCACTGCTTTTGCGCCTCCGTTCACGGTGTAAATAATCAGCAACCCGCCCATAATGATATTGGTCCAAAAAATATCCCAGCCAAAAAGAGAGGAAAGAATAATAGATGGCGCATAGATGCTGATGCCTGTTGACAAACCGCGTTGTAATAAAAAAAGAATAGAAGTAAATGTTCTTGTTTTATTATCAAAACGTTTTTCTAAAAATTCGTATGCAGTGTAAACTTTTAAACGGTTAAATAAGGGAACAAAGGTTATGCAGATCACTACCATCGCCAGTGGCAGGCCAAAATAATACTGTACAAAACGCATTCCATCAGCAAAGGCTTGCCCCGGACCTGATAAAAATGTAATAGCACTTGCCTGCGTACCCATTATACTTAACAGCACAAGATACCAGGGCAAACTTCTGTTAGATAAAAAATAACCCTCAAGATTTTTTGTTGTACGGCTTTTATATAATCCATACAACACAATGGTTGCAAGCGTTACAATTAACACTAACCAATCCAGGCCGTTCATGAAAAATATTTAGTGAAAAGGTAGAAAAAGATAATGAGCGCTATCAAAAATAAGATCACAAACAAATACCATTGGTTCCATGTTTTAAAAAAAGGAATATTTTCGTTTTGATCTTGTTGAATTTTTTTCACGCAAAGAAGTTAAGTTTAAAAGACGCAAAAAGTTGCAATATTTTCTGTTCTTATTAAACCCCAAAGACACAAAGTCGCGGAGGTTCGGCGGATTGTTACTTGTGGAGTCCTGTGCCCTGTTTTTTATTCTATCGAAGTTTTCTCAAAAAACCAGAAGATAATAAGCCAAGAGCAAGACCGATCAATAAACCTGCACGAACATTTTTTATCAACATCCCTAATGCATACCCAAGCAAAATAATTAAAACAAATGCCATAATCCCTCGTGTACTATCCGGCTTTTTCTTTTGCATGCTTAAAATTCTTTTTTCTGATTCAGTGCAATCAAGTTAGCCAACAAACGATAGGCTCCCGGTACTCCGGCAGGTAATTCTCTAAAAAAAACTAAACCGGTATAGGTAAAGAATCCTTTTCCATATGACGCAATTACAAGACTGCCATTCTCTGTTTTTTCACCCGGATCGTTCATACCCAAAATCGCTTCAAATTTATTATCAAGCTCAGTTGCTTGGTAAATACTTCTTTCCTGCACCCACCCTTTGAAATCATCGCCCGTTATTTTATTTGGATAATTTAATACCGGGTGTGTTGGCTTAAGAAAATCAACAGCAGCATTTTCATCAGTAATTCTATTACGGCTAATGGTAAAATTGTACGGACCAATCTTAGAACGTACAGGTCCTATCTGGTTACTGGTATTGTATTGTACAATGAGGTTTCCGCCTGCTTCAACATACTTCATTAAGTTTTCATAATATTTATTCAACCATTCATTGGTATTGTAAGCTCTTACACCGCTGATGATAGCATCAAAATCTTTTAACTTATTTCTTGCTAATTCTTTATCAGTAAGGAACGTAACATCAAAACCCATTTGATCCAGCGCTTCGGGCACCTTATCGCCGGCACCCACTATATAACCTATTTTTTTACCCGCTGTTTTTAAATCAATGGGCAAAAATTTTACAGCATCGGTATAAAAATAATTTATGGATGGAATATGATCATAATTAATAGTGGAAAGCGCCAGGAAAGCTTGCTGCAAATTTGTATCAATCTTTACAAAAGGGTAACCATATTCTTCTTTCCAAAACCTTGGTTGATTAATTGGAAAATCATATTGTTTAATTTCATTTTTTCTAAATACTTTACCGGTATCGGTTACAGATGAAAGTTCTACTCTTGGTAAACGAAGGCTGACCTCTGCTTTTTTATAATAAATTTCTTTGTTTGCCTTAGCAGTTATAATAATATTTCGCTTCTCAGCATTATTTTTTTTAATAATAACCAACGATGGATTGGTATTAACTGAGAGCGGCGGCAGAACGGTGATGGGTTGATAAACTTCACCTTTCACCGGATCAGTAAATTTATATCGCACAGGTTTTATAAAAGAAAGTTTTTCTCCTTCTATTACCAGGTCGTAAGTAGCCATAATAGATGGTTGCACATCCGGTTCTCCAATTAAATTTTGATCTGTAACCGTAAAATAACCTTCGTTCATTTTTTCTTTAATCCAATAAGGTTGTGTCAACGCTTTATCTTCCGGAATTAATACCGTTTTATTAATAGTTAAATTCTTATTAGCAGAAAGTAAGGTTTGTAAGCTTGAATCGAATCCATCAAATGAAATCCTATTTAGTGTAGCATTTACACCCAGGCGGTTATTTACTAGTGAATTGATTCGCAATGAATCACCCTGCACAGCATATTGTTGCGGAGTAAATGATTCTATCCATAAACCACTGGCTGCTTCAATCAGGTTTTTTGTTTCTGCTATTTTTTTATTTCGCCAGTTGCCTGAAGGGAGAATTAGTAACCCTTTATAAATCTGCACTAATGTTGGAACTGATCGTTGAGGTTGCAAAAAATCAAAAGAATTAATCACTGATTGAATCAACCGGCTTACATTTTCAGCGCCAGGTATTTTTTGCCAATTCATCACTACATTCTCAAATAAATCCGAAGTCATTGCATCACCACCTGTAGTCGAAAAATATTCCAGCGCTTCTCCCCTGGTTTTGGCTACACCAAATCCCTGGCTTTTGTGCTGACTGCGGCTTTCGGCTGCAATTTCTCCATAGCTTTTACCAAGAACAGGGTTGTAACCACCCACATCAAATTTAAATTGATCGCTCCGTTGTGTATTATTGCCACCAAAATTAAAACTGTTCCAAACTATGCGTTTAGCCTGCCAGGGTTGCACCCATTTTAATTGTTCGGGAAAACGTGTGGCATCTGCTGCAATTGTAAAAGCTTCGTTTGCTAAAATAGCCGAAGCAGTATGATGGCCATGTCCGCCTTCGCCAGTTGAAGGAAAACGGGTAATGATCACGTCAGGCTGAAACTTTCTTATCACCCAAACAACATCAGCCAATATTTTTTCTTTATCCCATTTAGCAAATGTTTCCTGCGGTGTTTTTGAATAGCCAAAATCAAAAGCCCTTGTAAAAAACTGTTCAGCGCCATCCATTTTGCGGGCGGATAATAATTCCTGGGTTCGAATCAATCCTAATTCTACTCCCTGTTCGTCACCAATTAAATTTTGGCCTCCGTCACCTCTTGTAATAGAAAGATAACCGGTACGATATAATTTATCTTTTGAAAAATAAGTTAGCAAACGTGTATTCTCATCATCCGGGTGAGCAGCCACATATAAAACTGTGCCTAATACATTCAGCTTACGAAGACCTAAAAAAATATCTGCTGAAGTATAATTGCTTTGTGCTACGGTATTATTCATCAATAAGCAGCTTATTGAAATAAGCAAAACAATTTTATTCATATAACGGGCGATCATTTATTTATTATTAATATCGTGCACCCATAAGTAGTTAGATTATTTGATGCTAATTGCTCAGGTATTTTCAAAGATAGGTATGAGGTATCTAAATTTTGTGCCAATTTATATGAGGAGACCCATTAAAATACTAAGGTATCGTACTCATACCTTTTTTATTTTTATACTTAATTCAATCTGCACATGCATAAACTATTGTGTTTAATCCTGCTGTTTTCTTCTTTTATTTTATCAGCACAAAATTTAATTACCATTTTCGAACAATCAAATGGTAAACAGACTCCAACTTATTTCCAGGCAATTGATTGGTGGAAAAAACTTGATGCAGCTTCACCAATTGTAAAAATGCAAGCAGTGGGAATGACGGATGCCGGTTATCCTTTACATCTTATTTTAGTTTCTGCAGAAAGGGATTTTGATATTAAAT
>JALZIY010000354.1 GCA_030860085.1 Bacteroidota bacterium
ACGCCCTGAAAAAAGAGCTTGCTCTCATTTTCTGATTTAGCAAATAAGCAAGAAATAAGGATACTATTAATTGCAGGGGAATATGCAAAAGCAAAAATTTAAGTGTATTTCCGATGGCTTTCCAAAATAAACGGTCCTGGAACAGGCGTAAATAATTGTCGGTTCCGATGAATTTCATCGGGGCAATGATATTCCATTTATGAAAAGTTAGAAAAAGGCAAAAGAAAACCGGGAACAACACAAACACCAACACAAAGAGAATGTAAGGCGAAACCATTAAATAAGGCAATAATTTTTTGCTATTGAATTGATTTGTTTTTACCGGGGCCTCAATAGTTACATTCATATTGCAGGCATTAATATTTTTGGGCCATTTGTGTAGCTTGTTCCGCCATTCTTAAAGATTCTATTGCATTAGTGTCGTCGATAATTCTTTTATGGTTAGGATCGTTGATCCAATTCCATTGATCCTGCATCATTGCTGTAACCATTTTGCTGTAGCGAGCCTGTTTGTCTGAGGCTTTACCATACTCGATTGCTACATACTCGTTAAAAATTATTTCCTTAAACCGTCCCTTCACTTTTTTGTCTGCAACCGCAGGTTCATCAAGATTCACGACAGATAAATTTTCCAGCGATTCTTCTAATCTTTTTACATGATGTTTTTGCAGCAACCCGCTCAATTTCATTTGGACAGGTATCCATTCATACAAATTAATTTCTCCTTTTTCAAATTGTAGCCTAAGCTCCTGTTTTTCCAGGATGCCTGGCTGATCAAAAGCATGATAAAAGCTTACTATTCCTCCGCCATATAAAGCTGTGGCATGTACGCGGTCTTTTATTACCGTTTCAACATTTGGCCGCTGCAATTGCACAGCACTTAGCATTTTACCTTCGCCAAACCATCCTTCGAACATATCAAAAAAGTGAACACCGTGTTCAATAAATAATCCACCGCTTATAGCTTCATCCCATAACCAATGGTCTGCATTAAGCGTTCCATCGCTCGCATAATTTTCAAAAAATCCATGCAAAAAATTACCCAGTATTTTTTCTTCAATAATTGTTTTGACCATTGCAAATAATGGATTGTATCGCTGCATCAGGTTAACAACATATAAAAGGTTTAAGGATTTTGCTAACGAACTCAACTCTTCCGCTTCACCTGTTTTAAGTGCAGCAGGCTTTTCACAAATAACATGCTTGCCTGCTAACAAAGCTTTTTTAGATTGTTCATAGTGTAGAAAGGGTGGGGTAGCAATATAAACAAGATCAATATGTTTATTATCTAAAAAAATTTCATACTCCGAATAGGGATCAGCATTCAATTCCTTTGCAAATTTCTCAGCAGTTGATTGATTGATATCTGTTACAGCAATGATATGTATACTTGGTATTTTTAAAAAAGCTTTTGCTGAAAAAGCTGCAAACCCTCCAGCGCCTACAATACCAATATTCAGTTCTTTTCTAAACACTTTTTTTTAGAATTTTTCTTGGTTCATTGGTTTGCGTTTCTTAAGTAGTTTTTTTTATTCACCACTCACCACTCACCATTCACCACTCACGACTCACTTGTCTTGCTTACCTAATAAAACATTAACAGCAGCGGCAGCGTCTTCAACTGCTTTCTCCGGTGTTTTTTTCCCGTACACCACACAAGCTTCATACTCTTGCGAAATAATGTCAAGCACTTCAACTATCACCTCGCAATTATCCACTCCTTTTACAAAAGGTAATTGCTTTGCAAAAGTCATGAGCATTGGACTTTTTGTAAAAAAATTTTGGTAGTACGGATCGATTTGTAAATCCTTTCTTCTTGGCAATTGCCCGGTTATTTCTAATAGCTGCAGGTCCCCATTTTTATCGACAACAGATTTAATAAATTCCCATGCCTTTGAAGGATTACTGCATGTATTAAACATGACAATATTTTTCGGATCAGCATAAGTGTAAACAGGTCCCTGGTGATCATCAGGCACGGGTGGCGGATAATAATCAAACTTAAAAGTTCTGTTGGGAATGTTGTGCAAGTAAGATATTTCCCATGGGCCGGTCCACTTTGTGGCAAACTGTTGTTGTACAAATGGATCGCCGGAAGTAGTTAATCGTTCCCTTGAAAAATAACCATCGTTATAGAGGCTTTGTAAAAAACGAAATACCGCTACGCTGAATTTATTATTAAATGCCGCTTTGTTATCAACGATCAGCGGTGCCCCCCCGGAAGCAGCAAGGTATAACGTATAATAATTAAATAGACGTTCGTACCAGATTGCCTTCACCTCCGTATAGCCAAACCAGTTATGGATAAGCCCCCTTTCTTTACTGTTAATTTTATACATTTCGGCCGCCTGCCGGTATGCACTATAAGTTTTGGGTACTTGCGTAATACCGTTGGCTTGAAAAACGTCCTGGTTATAAATGGTCATAATAGGATTTACCTTCCACGGCACCTGGTATATATGTCCATCCGAAGATGTGATCTCTTTTATGACAGCACTATCACAACGCTCATGTATAAATTCTAAAAATCCCTTTATGGTATCTAAGGGCACTAACACGCCTGCCCGCGCATACATTTCTACATTGCCCTGCCACATGTTTCCATAAATATCCGGTGTTGTTTTCCCAACTACCGCAGCCAGGATAACTTCTTCACTAGACTGACCTTCGGGAATAGGTTGCACATGAATTTTATGATTGGGGTTACCGGCATTCCAGGCATTTACAAGCCGGGTACATAATTTTATTTCGCCGTTATTATTGGAAGACCAAAATAGTAATTCTTTAGTTTTCAGGTTGTCATTTTTGCAAGACAGACCAATAAAAAAAAGTATTAAAA
>JALZIY010000325.1 GCA_030860085.1 Bacteroidota bacterium
AGGATGGTCAACAGCTTTTAATAAAGTCCAAAACAAACGAAGACAACCAGGTTGTGGTGGGTCGTGATAAAGATGGTTTCTGGGCCTCTTTAAATGAGGCTGAAGTAAACCCGGAAGAAATTGCAAAAGAGCTGGAGTTTATGTGTGATGGTGATGGTTGTTCACCACTTTGTGCCAGTGAAATGGCGCTCTACCGCATGTCATTCCCTTTCAAATTAGCTGACAATGGAGTAAGACCCCGCAATGCCGGTTCGGCTACATTGAATGGCGAAAAAGTGACATTGCTGGATGTAACGTTTGATCCCAAAGTAGGGCATGACCGCTGGGTTTTTTATGTTGATCCCTCTACCAAACTCATCCGGAAAATAGAACATTACCCTTCCGTAAAAGATAATGTACAACCTGAAGAAATTTATTTATCCGATTTTAAAAAGGCAGGTAACATAATGCTAAGTCATTCCAATAAATATTACCGCAGCAATGGAAAAATTTTAGAGGAATACTTGATATCAAATGTCAAATTCAATACATCATTAACTGCCGATTTTTTTAATAGACCGCAACAGCTTAGTATGTTGAATAAATAAAATAATGTTTTCAAAATTTTAAGGGATGATCTAATGATTGTCCCTTTTTTATGCCTTTATCTAATGTTTGTAAAGCTGGGATTAATATTAATTTCATAATAATCTTATAAAAGAATGGACCGTGAAGTGACACTAAGAATTGTTTTAGAAAGCCCTACACCTGGCGTTGACTATGGTTTACAAGAAGGTAAGGGTATTGATTTTAAAACTATCCAGACAAAAAGAGGGAACGGAGAAAATTTGGAATTTGAATGTAGTGTAAGAGTAAAGATTGCTGACAACAATATTCCTGTATTCCTGGGATCGTATGCCCAAGGCCCTGCAAATGAAAGGTTCATATATATTGACATTGGAAAATTTGCCGGACAAAAAGATTCATGTTGGGATCGCCGTTTGAAAATCCCTTTGAGGGATATAACAATGGAAATAATTCAACAAGTTCTGTCTAATCCTAAACAACAAATTGAAACTGTAGTTGCCGGTTCAGGAAAAGATGGTAGCCCCAATTGCGGGACAGTGAAGCCTTTTAACGGCTGGAAAATAAAAAAAGGAATTTGAAACTTCAAACTGTTCTGGAAATCAAAACTTACTAAAATTATGCCCTTGCCTTTTCCAATAAATCATTAGCCAAGCCGTTGATCGCTTGTAATGCGGGTGAGTGTTCAATATCATTAATATTTAAAGAACCGTTCTTATCAGCTTCGGTAATAGTTGGATCAAATGGAATAACTGCAATAACAGGTAATGCGGTTTGATCGCAAAACTGGCGGATAGCTTCTTCATCTTCGGGATTTTTTACTTTGTTGGCAACAGCCACTATATGTTTTATTTCCAGTTCTTTTCCCAGTCGCTGGAAACGTGCCACTGCTTCCATAGAACGATAATAGGGCTCTACCACACACAATAAAACATCCACATATTTTGAAGTACCTCGTTTCATTTGTTCCAGCGAAGCTTCAAGGTCTAATAAAGTTACCTGGTCACTCTCCTCCAACGCTGTATGTATAATTTCTCTTACCGTAGTATGAATACCACACATACAACCTGTTGCGGCGTGTTCAGGTTGACCAACAGCTAATAAAGTAACATTGTCATTTGTTTTTATTCCATAGGTATCCATTACTTCGGCTAATGGAACATTCAGTTTTGCATACTTTTTACCATCTTCTTTTTCATATACCTCAAGCAATTTAGAAGTTAGTGCCTTAGGCATAGTTGCCTTGGGATCTATACCAAGAGTAAGTGCAAGGTTCGGATTGGGATCTCCATCAATAGCCAAAACAGGGATACCTTGATTCCCTAATGTTCTACATAATAAACCGCTGATGGTGGTTTTACCTACACCGCCTTTACCGCATACTGCAATTTTCATAACGACTATTTAATAAAGTTTCCAATAATACACAATGAATACAAAAGTATTAACTAATGTTCGAAGCAATAAAGAGTGATCTTCAGAAGGTGATCACTTAATAAAATTAAATTATACTACATCTCACAAATATCATTTATTAAGAAATTTTTAAACTTTGTGAAAAATACAATAAGATTACCTATGAGGTTCAAAAGCATGTGTGCGAAATGTAAATGCATTATGCTTGTTACGTATTTCAAAAAGGTAAATTAATTATTCAAGATGGGTAACATGGTATGCGCTACTTCAGCATTCATAGAGGGGTATACAATAAAATCTGCACCGGCGTTTATAAACCTGTTGGCTTGTTCTTTGTTTTTTATAGTGCCAATACTCAAAGCAAAGCACCTTACTCATACAGTTTGGAGTTTTACCGGCTGTTCCTTCTCCTGCCAGTTAAAATAATTCGCAGCGTTATGATAGGATATATTCTGGATCACTTTACCAATCCAATCAATATCGTTTGGCAATTCACCGTTTTCTATTTCGCTCCCAAATAAATTGCATAAAATACGACGGAAATATTCATGACGGGGAAAAGATAGAAAGCTACGGCTGTCAGTTAACATACCAATGAAGCGGCTAAGTAAACCCATATTTGACAGGGCATTTAACTGTTTTATCATTCCGTCTTTCTGGTCTAAGAACCACCAGGCTGAACCAAATTGAATTTTTCCTTTTTCTGATCCGTCATTGAAGTTCCCGATCATCGTTGCCATTAATTCATTATCAGCGGGATTAAGATTGTATAAAACTGTTTTTGTTAATTGGTTATTGGAATCTAACCGGTCCAAAAATTGTGAAAGGGCTTTTCCTTGTGAAAAATCACCTATGCTATCCCAGCCTGTATCCGCCCCAAGCTGCTTTAACATTCTTGTATTATTGTTGCGTAACGCACCCAGGTGATATTGTTGCACCCATCCCTTTTCCCAGTCCCAAATAGCAAATTTTTCCAGCATAGCAGATTTGAATTTCAGATTCTCTTCTAAAGTCAAATCTTTACCTGTTCGTATTTTATCAAAAATGAAATTGACCTCTGTGTCTGTATAATTTTCTGCATATAGTTGCTCCAATCCATGATCCGATACGGAGCAATTCATGGTAGCAAAAAAATCATGACGGTTTTTTAATGCATCCAAATAATCAGTAAAAGTTGAAATGCTGATATTGCATACGGTTTCCAATTTTCCTAAATATTCATTAAAGACTTCCGCATTATCTACGTTCATCGCCTTATCCGGACGAAAAGCCGGCAATATTTTTATTTCAAAATTTTCGTCTTTTAGTTTTTGATGATGCGCTAAAGTATCAATAGGGTCATCGGTTGTACATACCACCTTTACCTTCATTTTTTGCAATAAATTGCGAACCGAAAATTCCGGTGTTTGAAGTTTAGCATTGCATTCTTCATAAATTTTATCTGCCGAATCAGCACTTAAAATATCAGTTATACCAAAATAGCGCTGCAATTCCAAATGTGTCCAATGATATAAAGGGTTACGTAAAGCATAAGGAACAGTTTCTGCCCATTTTTTTAATTTTTCAATATCCGGTTTATTGCCGGTGCAAAAACTTTCATCCACACCATTGGTTCGCATGGCCCGCCATTTATAATGATCTCCATATAGCCAGGCTTGCGTAAGATTTTCAAATTGATGGTCTGTTGCTATCTGCTCCGGTGATAAATGACAGTGATAATCTATAACAGGCATTTCTTTTGCAAATTGGTGATACAATGTTTGCGAAGTTGTAGAGTGCAACAAAAAATTCTCGTTAAGAAAGGCCCCCTGCCCCCCGGTGGGGGAACCTAGGCCATTGTTTTCTTTTTTATTTTCAATCATACTTTTTTAAATAAATATGGAACTAAAGTTTGCTTTACTGTTGACGGG
>JALZIY010000371.1 GCA_030860085.1 Bacteroidota bacterium
GCGTTATGCTATTTGTTGCAGCATTAGAAAGTGGTGCGCCTACAGCAATTTCGCAACGATGCCCGGGTTGCCCATGCGCAGGGTTTAAAGCTACATTAGCAGACTCGGCTGGTTTGGGAGAAATTACTGGTTTATTCGAATCAGTAAAATTTAACGGTACGGCACCATTCTTTGCCGGTAAATTAATAAGGCCGGCAGGTGGTGGGGAAGTATTTTGTTTTGCTTTCTGATCAATGCCGCTGTTGCAGGAAGTGATTGCTAGCGTGAGTAAACCAATAGTGATTATATATTTAGGTTTCATGTTTTTTTAAGTATTAATAATAGGTGTAATGGCCACAAATTTAAAGTTCTGAACAATTTTATAGTATTCCTAATTCTTGGGCTAGTCTCAAAAATCTTGGCAAAACTTTGTATGTTATCTACTTTCACTTTTACTCTTCTATTTCCAACAATTACTGCATGAAATGGGGATGAGCAAAATGTAAATTGATTAAAGTTTAGAAATGAAATAGATTTTTAACGGAAAGACTCGCAATAAAATGGCTAACCCCGGCAAATAAAAAAATTCGTCAATCCGCATTTTAATTTATTTCTGTAACGCTACGTATTATTTTTTCGCAATATTTATTAATCGTCCCAAATCATTATCAGACATTACAGTTATTACAGATTCCATTGATCACGACCTGTACATTTTGTGCATTGTATTCTTTAGGTAATTCAATAGAAGGCGATACTACATCGTCAAGGCAAATTGTGATATTGCAATTAGAACAAATAAAATGAACATGATCGTCATGATGATGGCCTTCTGTACAATCTTTGCATAAAGCATATCGTATAGAATTATCAATGGTAGGTATGGTATGTACAATACCTTTCTCCACAAAAGTCTGCAGTGTGCGGTAGATAGTTACCCTGTCAAACTTTTCACTGGCTTTTTTTTCAATATCACCATGGGTTAAAGCGTCATTCGCTTGCAAAAAAAGTGAAAGTATTTTTTTACGGCTATCGGTTATACTTAAATTTTTTTTTCGCAGGATGGATGCAATATTGTTGTCAATAATTTTTGTTGTCGTCCCAATATCCATAATTGAGAAATAGTTTATTTTCTTAAAAGTTCAGCAATCTTCTTTCTCATTACATTCATCTCGGTTTGTTTTAATCCATCGTATATTTTTATTACATCGCCTTTTTTATTGACCAACGCAATAAACTGGGTATGTAAAAAATCATCTTCTGCATTTTGCAGGTTATTAGCGGGGTCATCTATTTTATAGCTATAACGGGCCATGGCATATAGATTATCTTTTTTGCCGGTTAAGAACATCCACTTTTTTGTATCTACCTGCATCGAATCAGCAAACCGCTTTAGCCGCCTGGCAGAATCTGTTTGAGGATCAGAGGTGTGAGATAGAATAATAAAATCTTTTTGATTTTTAAATTCATCATACACCTTCCGCAAATTATTATTAAGTCGCGGGCAAATACCCTTACAGGTTGTAAAGAAATATTCAATTACCGCCACTTTTCCTTCCATGCTTTTTTCGGTAACAGCTTGCCCATCCTGGTTAATAAAAGAAAAAGGTTTAACCGTACTGATAGGTGGAATACCTGGTTTGGCAAAGCCAGGTATGACAAAAGACATAATCACAAAAAAACCAACGAACAGGACAGAAAAAAAGATAATATAAAAAAGGTTTTTTTTGGACATGGTGCAAAGATAATTAAGTTAGCAAGGTCAATATCATATAGCTTCAGTAACTTGAATTTTAAACATTTTATATGCAAAAGCTTATCATACTCCTTTACCTCTTTTGCTCGGTAAGTGTTAATGCCCAGTCAAAAGAAGAAGACATTATAAGATTATTAACCACACAAATAGAAGCATGGAACCGTGGAGATAAAGAAGAGTTTATGCAAACCTATTGGAAAAGTGATTCGCTAATGTTCATCGGGAAAAGCGGTGTGGTAAGGGGTTGGCAAAAAACATTGGATAATTATAAAAAAGGCTATCCTGATACAGCCGCAATGGGTAAACTTTCTTTTGACATTATACAGGTAAAGCCACTTGCTAAAGACTATTTTTTTGTTGTAGGTAAATGGATGCTTACCCGTTCTATCGGCGATCTTAGTGGACATTATACCTTATTGCTCAGAAAAATCAAAGGCGAATGGAAGATTATAGCCGATCACAGTTCTTAGATTTGTTGAACCACAGCAGGCGCTGATTACACTGAGAGTGTTATTTGCGAATTTCCATAATTAAGCTATAAAAAAATTTAAACAG
>JALZIY010000467.1 GCA_030860085.1 Bacteroidota bacterium
GTTTAAAAATGATTCTGCAAATTTCTTATATAGCTAAAAATGGTCGGTGGGGACACCGACCACGGCGGGCCGCGCCGTTCGTGTCCCCACGAACGGCTTAGATGGTGAATCAAAATTCTATTTTTAAACAGCTTCTAAGGCTGATTTCTTTCTTAAGCGAGTCGCCCCGCAGCAAGCTAATGAAAAATTGATCGGTACTGTACCCATAACTATTTCGATAAAAGATCCGCTTGTTGGATTTATCCGATCTAACAAACAAAAAGTAGCTTTTGATGACTTCACGATCACGGAGATAAAACAAACTTGATTACATGTTTTATAAAACACCTTTTGTGCCCGGCAGATAATCTTTAGGAATTATACTAAAACCCTCACTTTACTTTTTTAGGAATTATACTAAACCCTAACTTAACTTTTATAGATGTCGTTTGCCCGAAAATATTTTATTCACCCCCCCGGTTTATGAAAAGGAAATAGATAACCGGGGATTTCTTTCTCATTTCCGGGATAAACTAAAACCGCCTGTTGGTGAAGCTATCGCACAAAACAAGGCACCACACCAACAAGGATGTAATTATTTGCTATTATTGATAGCGTATTTTAGTGTAAATACAATCCTTAGCGGTCGTTGTAGAGAAATCCAAACTAACATCCTGACACAGAAAGATATTTAAAATGTATGAAGACAAAATGAAAGCAATCATATACGCCCAATATGGACCACCTGAAGTTGTTCAGCTTACAGAAGTAGAAAAACCTGTTCCAAAAGACAATGAGGTACTTATAAAAATTCATGCAACAACAGTAAATCGTACCGACTGCGGATTTAGAAGTGCTGAGTATTTTATTGTAAGATTTTTCAGTGGGCTTATCAGACCGAAAAATAAGACGCTTGGAAACGAGTTTGCGGGAGAAATTGAAGCAATTGGTAAAGACGTAAAGTCATTTAGATTGGGTGATAAAGTGTTTGGATATAACGACACAAAGTTTGGTGCACATGCGGAGTATATGGTAATGGGAGAGAATGAATCTATTACAACAATGCCGACGAATATAACATATGAAGAATCTGCTCCAATTACCGAAGGTGCACACTATGCACTTTGCGATATTAGAGCTGCAAAAATTAAGAGTGGGCAAAAAATTTTAATAAACGGTGCAACAGGTGCTATCGGTTCGGCAGCGGTGCAAATTGTGAAATATTTAGGTGCAGAAGTCACGGCAGTTTGCGTCACAAAAAATGTTGACCTCGTAAAATCATTGGGTGCTAAAGTAGTAATTGATTATACAAAAGAAGATTTTACAAAGATTAATCAAACATTTGACGTGGTCTTTGACGCTGTTGGCAAAAGTTCATTTGGAAAATGTAAACCTCTGCTCAAAAAAAGAGGAATCTATATGTCAACCGAACTTGGCTATATGTCTCAAAACCCATTTTTAGCTCTAATCACTCCTCTGCTTGGAGGTAAAAAAGTACTATTTCCCATTCCAACAATTAATAAAAAAGACGTTGTCTTCTTGAAAGAATTAGTAGAGAATGGAAACTACAAACCCGTAATTGACAGGAGCTACACTTTGGAGCAAATAGTTGACGCCTATAGGTATGTTGAAACTGGCCAAAAAATTGGAAATGTAGTAATAAACGTAAAGACAAAATCAAATAATACGAATCGATAACAAAAAAATACCGGCAGACGACAATGCAAAACAGGATAATAAAATTCGATGATCTGAGGTGGGTGACTTGTCTGGTGAATGCCGGTTTGACTCTTCGCGTCTGGCGTCTGACATTACACCTCTCCCAACCATCAATAACTTGTCAAAAAGAAATACAATCATCGGAATTACTCTTGCTGTCTTAGCTACGCTGATCTGGTCGGGTAATTTTATCGTAGCAAAAGGAGTGTATAAAGAAATTCCTCCTGTAAGCCTGGCTTTCTACCGTTGGTTAATTGCCTCGCTTATTATTTTCCCTTTTGCTTATAGACGATTTAAAACAGAGAAAAAAATTGTTTTACAAAATCGGAAATATTTTTTCTGGGCTGCTCTTACAGGTGTTACGCTGTTCAATACGTTTGTTTATATTGGCGCACACTATACAACTGCCATTAACCTGGCGCTTATTGGCACCACTTCCTCTCCCATCATGGCTATTATACTTGCCCGCATTTTTCTTAAGGAAAAATTAAGCTCTTTGAAAATTGCCGGCATGTTATTTTGTATCGCCGGTATTATTTTTCTTTTATACCGGGGAAATTTTGCTAACCTTTTGTCTTTGCATTTTTCAACCGGTGACGGTTGGGTTTTGCTGGCAGCTTTTACTTTCGCGGTTTATAATACGCTTGCCAAAAGAAAGCCTGTTTCCATTTCGCCTGTTAATTTTCTTTTTGTTGTATTTACATTAGGTACTATTCTATTGCTCCCATTTTATATATGGGAACTCATCAATAGCCATAGGGTCAATTGGAGTATGAATTTGATGCTCATCATTTTATACCTCGGTCTTGGCACGTCTGTTATCGCTTTTCTTTGCTGGAATATGGCGATCCAAAAATTAGGCGCTGGACGCACGGCGATGTTTGGCAATCTCATTCCTATTTTCAGCAGCCTTGAAGCTGTACTAATATTGAATGAGCAATTCACCTTTATTCACGTTATCAGTATGGTAGTTGTCATTTCCGGGCTGGTGCTGGCTAACCTTCGTTTTGGCGGGTGATTAT
>JALZIY010000474.1 GCA_030860085.1 Bacteroidota bacterium
CCTGTGCATCATGAATATTTTGTTGAGGAATATAAATATCAGGGATGCGGCGTTCTTTATCAGTAGTAAAAAAAGCAAAGTTTTTATTCATTTGTAATTGCCCGATAAACTCTGATTGCTTTCGATCAATAACCTGTACAATCTTTCCCTGCATGCGTTTCCCTTCGTGTTGTGGTTTAGCGGCTACACGAACCGTATCGCCATGCATGGCTGTATTAAAATCATTCGGTCTTACTAGAATATCTATTCGCATATCAGGTACGACTACAAAACCCATCCCGGAACGTGTTACTTCTATAACTCCTTTGTAAGTATCGTTTTCATGCCCTTTTCGCTTTGTTTTTTTTTCGTGTTTTTTCCCCATTGCTTATGCCGGTTGTTTAAAATCCTGAATGAAATTAATAACTATATCATCAAACATCCTTCCTTCATTAAATAAAAAACGATGCTCAATAGGAATTACATAAAGTGGTAAATTCTTAAGTTCATTATCGAACTTTAATAAACGCATCGCATCTTTTTCTGTTGTTAGAATAATTTTCTTTTCAGCCTTCATTTGTTCAAAACGATTAATAATATCCTTCCAGTCGTCAATTGAAAAAATATGATGGTCGCTGTAATGTATCATATGATAGGTATGAATTCTTTCTTCTAAAAATTTCTTTAATGGACGTGGATTAGCAACACCTGTCACCAAAAGAACTTCAGTTTGATCATCTATAAATGTAAAGTTTTGTCGCGTAATATGAAAGGGAGTTCCATAAACTATGGTAGTAAAAAAAATATGCTGGTGTGGCAAAGGATCAATTTCTTCAATCAATTCATTCTTTTCTTCCTTGCTTAGATCTGCACTGCACTTGGTAATTAAAATTACATCGGCTCTTTTGCTGCTTTTACGCAGGTCACGCAAATCGCCTGTCGGCAGAAAAAAATCTCTTGTATATAGGTTGCCGGATTCTGTAAGCAGTATATTAAATCCGGCCTTAATGGCCCTGTGCTGAAAAGCATCATCTAAAATAATCACCTGGGTTTCCGGCTTATCGTGTAATAGCTGTGGAATGGCGACCATTCTTTCCTCGCCTACTGCCACCGGCACATCAGGAAATTTGCGATGGAATTGCATGGGCTCATCGCCAATGTCTATAGCTGTGGTAAAAGCTGTAGCTAATGCATAGCCCTTTGTTTTTCTTTTATAACCCCGGCTTAAAGTGGCTACTCTAAAATTATTTTTTAAATGACGCACCAGGTATTCGGCCATTGGTGATTTACCGGTACCGCCCACCGAAAGGTTACCTATGCAAATGAGTGGCAAACCAAAGGTTGTTGACTTAAAAAATTTTTTATCATATAACCAATTACGTACCCAGATAATTAGTCCATAGAGTAAAGCAAAAGGAATTAATAATATGCGAAATGACTTCAAAAACCAGTTAGAAAACATAAACCTGTTTCGGTGTAATACAAAAATCTAAAGTTACATCATAATCGCCGGCGTCATTGATGTTATCAAGCGGTTCAAAATATGACAAGCCGATCTTCAAACAATCAGGCGCACACTCTTTTAAAAAACGATCATAAAATCCCTTTCCGTAGCCAACCCTATGTCCATTTTTATCAAAGGCCAGCATCGGTACCAATACAAGATCAATATCTTTTGGATGAATAATTTCATCTCCTGCAGGCTCCGGAATATTATATTCATTCGCTATAAAAACGCTATCTGCATAACATGCAATCGCCAGCATAACATGTGTTTGCATATCTGTTCTGGGGTAACATATTTGAAGTGCAGGATTTCTAAAATGCAAATAATCCGTAATGTTGAATGTATTAATTTCGGCTTTTTCTTCAATAGGATAAAAGCTTAACACTGATGAAAGAAAAGGAAGGTCAACCGTTTGTAGCTGAATTAAAATAAGATCATCATATTTTAATCTGTCACTGACAGATAATGAATCTCTTTGTTGACGGTATAATTTTCTTGCCTCCTTTTTTAACATAACTAATATGTCGTAGCAAATTGATTGACAAAAAAAGAAAATATAGTAGTGCCGTAATTTCGGGACGATCTATAAAAAGGAAATGTCTCATAATTATTCCTGGGGGTATGTTCTAACACGAACCATCCATCAGGATTGAGTAAGACT
The DNA here is from genome assembly GCA_030860085.1 of Bacteroidota bacterium. Taxonomy (GTDB): domain Bacteria; phylum Bacteroidota; class Bacteroidia; order Chitinophagales; family Chitinophagaceae; genus Flavisolibacter. The sequence continues at coordinate 2,148 of JALZIY010000474.1, forward strand.
TTTTCAAAAATAAGTCCTGGCAGATCATCTATCGTGTGCAAAGAATATGGTGGGCCGGCAAAAATTAAATCAAATTGCTCATTGCATTCTTTAATAAACTTAAAGACTTCCGACTTTACCACTTTGACATTTTCTATTTTTAAATCGGTGACCGTTTTTTTTATGAAGTCGTGCATTTTTGTATCCTTTTCTACAATGGTTAAATCATTTGCACCACGGGATGCTAATTCGTAACTTATGTTTCCCGTTCCTCCGAACAGATCTAATGTTTTTAATTTTTCAAATTCTAAATTGTTTTTTAAAATATTAAACAAGCCTTCTTTTGCTATATCTGTGGTTGGCCGTGTATAAGGCATATTTGTAGGAGGATCAATTCGTCTTCCACCTAAAGTTCCACTTATTATTCGCATGCTGCCAGGTTATACATGGAGGTAAAGAAATGTTGTGGCAATTTATTGTTCTGTAATGTAACATTCCCAGGCAAAGCAAAATGAACATTTAAAAAGTATTGGTGCAATTCTTTAAACAAAGCAGAGTCTTGTTCTATCAAACCTGATAGAATTATGAAAGTATCTTCTTTTAATAAGTCAATCTCCTGAATAATCTTCAACAGGTAATAGACTACATCTAATGGGGCCTGGTAACAATACATTTGCGCTAACTGAAGTTGTCCTTCTTTCTTAACAATAACCCTGAAATTAAAAGGTGTAAAATGAACAGCTATCTGGCTCTCCGCCACATATCCATTATATATTTTTATAAAAGGTGTGTATGTATGCAGAAAACAAGCAAGAGGAAAAGCAGTCAAAATCTTTTGATAAAGTCTTGTTGAGAAATGATAACTATTTACCAATTGCCATTCCGGAATAACATCATGGAGTGCAACAGTATTTTTTTCACCATATAAACATGACAAAAAGGGATTGTGCTGATGATGCACTTTAACAGGCGTTAAGATTGCCTTTGAAGAACAGGAACAGAAAAGGATTTTGTTATATTCCGTTTCTTTTTTGATTACTTGCAAAATATTATCACTAATGCTATCGGTTAAGCAATCAAAAGTAACATACTGCAAATTTTGCAATGTTTTCGTTTGCTGGTCATAGGCTGAAAAACAGCAATAGTCATCACCCCATTCACAAAGTAAAGTGCTGCCATGTATTATTTTTTCTTCATCCCCAATCTGAAACAATTTTTTCAAATTTATGAGTTTGCTGCAAAATACGTATTTCAGGCAATTCACTTGCACCCCATCCCCTAAAGGAAAGCATGCCCCCATCCCCTGAAGGGGAACATTGATTTAGATAGCAGCAAAAGTGACAGTTTTAAATGCACACAGTAAGTT
>JALZIY010000339.1 GCA_030860085.1 Bacteroidota bacterium
TCCCAATGCCTGCGTACCCCCAAAACCACTAAAACAAAATATTACAAACCCTGCAATTAAAACAATAGATGTATAAATAATGCTTAACCCGGTGGAATGTATAGTTTGTATAACATTTTGTTCTACGCCTAACGCCGGTTTAAACTCTTGTTTATAATTTACCAAAAACCTGATGGTAATATCAATAGCAATACCCAAGGCTACACTAAACACCAATACAGTAGAAGGCTTTAACGGCACGCCCGTCCAACCCATTACACCTGCCGTTATAATTAAGGGAATAAGATTAGGAATTAATGAACAGATTAAAATACGAAACGAACGAAAAAGATAAAGCATGCAGGCAGCTATCAGTAAAAAGGCCCAAAAAATACTTTCTTTCAAACCATTGATGATAAAGCGGCTACCTTCTAAAAACGTAACGGAGGTGCCCGTTAACTGCACATTATATTTTGCTGTATCAAATAATTCATCAGCTCTTTGTTGAATGCTATCTAAAATAACGGGAAGACGGACACTGCCTACATCTTTCATATTTACACTAATACGAGCCTGCTGACGATTGCTATCCATAAAACTGGCTACCAGGTTACTAAAAGAATTTTTATTTCCGGCGCTGTCACTTCGCATGGATAAATATTGAGATAAAGCAGGAAGGTCATATTCGGAAGGCATTGAATATTGCAAGCTATCACCTTCAAAAAAAGCTTGTTTAGCAAATTTTAGTCCTGCCGTAATATTTAACGGCACACCTATATATGGTTTGGAGGCTAAATATTGTGAAAGTGAATCTATACGTTCAAGGTTATTGAGGTTACGGGAAACGCCATATTTTTTTTTGGTGTCCACCAATATTTCCAATGGCATTACGCCATTAAAATTGTTTTCAAAAAACTTCAGATCTGCATATACTTTATCAGTCTTTGGCAGATCATCAACGATGTAGCCTACCGTTTTTAATTTAAAAATGCCTGCAATTGAAACGATCAAAACGGCAACCGTTAATCCATAAATTAATTTACGGTGATGCAATGACCATCTTTCCAAACCCCCTAATGATCGCAACAAAAGAGGATTAGTTAAATATTTTGTGTGCCTCTTTTTAGGTGGTGGCAGCATACTTAAAATAGCGGGTATTGCTATCAGCGAAATAAAGAAAAGCGCCATGATGTTGATGCCTGCCACCGCACCAAACTCTTTTAAAATGGCACTTTTGGTTAGCGCAAATACGGCAAAACCAATGGCCGCAGCGATATTGCAGAACAATGTCACCACACCCATTTTACTGATCATCTGTATCAGCGCTTCCTTTTTATTGGTTGTTTCTTTATAAGATGAATGATATTTATTTAAAAAATAAATGCAATTGGGGATACCAATGACAACGATCAATGGAGGGATCAACGCTGTTAATAAGGTGATCTTGTAGCCTAATAATTGAACAGTGCCAAAACTCCATATAACACCTATCATAACAACTAACAAGGAAAGCAGGGTAGCACTCAGTGAGCGAAAAAAAAGCAATAAAATAAATGCAGAAAGAATCAGTGAGCCTGCCGTAAACCACTTCATCTCTTTTTCTATCCGGTTGGCTAATTCTGTGCGGATAAATGGCAGGCCACTTACATGCATTGTGATATTATGCTTTGCTTCAAAATTTTTTACCAGCTTTATTATGCTTTCAACAACAACTGTTCTTTTTGGGGAAGACAATACATCTTTATTAATACGAACGCCCATTACCCAGGCATTTGTTTGTGCGTTATATAATAATCCCTGGTAAAAAGGAAGATTTAAAAAACTAGCTGCACTGCTGTCAATTTCTGACTGTGTTAAAAAACTATCCTTAAAAACCGGTGTGGCAGTTAGTTGTTCCGTAGCTTCTTCTTTTAATAAAGTAACAGCAGGTGGCACAGCCAAAATATCTTCTACACCGGAAATTTTTTTTATATCGTTGTGTAGTGTTCTGTAATCATTAAAAAAATCTTGTTCAAAAAAATCTTTCGTTTGCACACCAATGACGAGCAGGTTACCATCTTCTCCAAACTTAGCTTTGAATTGTTGGTATGCAATAAATTTTGGATGATCAGTTGGGATGGCTCTTGCAAAATCGTAGCTTAATTTTACCTTACTTGCATGCCAGCCCATGAAAGCTGTAACTAATAATAGTAAAATGAGTAGAGGCGTTCGGTATTGTAGAATAGTTATTCCTAAGGTCTTCCACATATTCAACTGAATTGAGCGCAAAGAAAGGGAAATAAGAGATAACACGAATTATACCGAATTGCACGAATTTTAATCCATGCAAAAAAAGGTTGATTCAAAGTTGTCGCATTTGTGCCGAAGAAAATTTTGTGATTAATACTAATGTTTTCCTTTAGGTGATCGAGGCTTCAAATCCTTAATATCTTCTTCTGCCTCTTTAGTTTCTTTTTCTCTTTATTCTTCTCTTAGCTATTTAATACATTTGATCAGTGAGAATTTTCCTTTTCTGTTTAATATTTTATACTTCAACTTTTGCGCAAAATGCTTTGCCTGGCATTGGTCAGTGGCGTGAGCACCTGCCATATGGAAGCACAATAGATGTTACAGCATCTCAAAAAAAAATATATGCCGCTACGCCTTACAGTTTATTTAGCGTAGATATTATTACTAAAGAAACAGAACGCATCAGTAAGATTGCAGGGCTTAGTGAAACCGGCATTAGTACTATAAATTTTGATAGCGCAGGCAACAGGCTTTATATTGCTTACACCAATAGTAATATTGATGTGATGGAAGCAAGGGGAATAACAAATATTCCTGATTTGAAAAGAGAAAATATTCCTGGTGATAAAACTATCTACCATTTTTTTACTGCAGGAAATCTATGTTATTTATCTACCGGCATTGGCGTTATTGTATTAGATGCAAATCGTTATGAAATAAAAGATTCCTGGATCATTGGAGCCAATGGCAGCTCTGTAAAAATCAACATGTTTACAAAAGACAATGATTTTTATTATGCAGCTACAGAAGAGGGCTTAAAAAAAATTGCTATAAACAACAGTAATCATGCTGACTTTAGAAATTGGCAAACGGTAGCTGGCTCTAATGGTTTATCAGCCTCAATTTGCAAGGGAGTGGTTAATTTACAGAATAGAATTATCGCCTTACAAAACGATAGTTTGTTTGTGCAGAATGGAAGCCAATGGAATTTATTTTTCACTAATGGCTGGCCAATCATTTCAATTAATACTTCAGAAAATAAATTGACTATTTGCCAGCGAACCATTTCCGGCAGCAGCCGTGTAATTGTTTTAAATGCAGATGGAAGTATTTATAAAAATGCTGAGCAGCCGGGTATTATTTCTTTTCCAAAAAAAGCATTAGTAAAGAATGGAGAGCCTTGGGTTGCCGATCTTTTTGGCGGGCTTTCTCATTTTACAGCCAACGCATTTGAACAATATAAATTGAATTCGCCACAGGATATTGCTACAGGAGAAATGCTTGTTTATAATAACAGGTTTTATGCAACTGCCGGAGCTGTTAATGAAGCCTGGAATTATCAATATAACCGGAATGGCATTTATAAATTTGAGCAAAGCAATTGGACAAACTACAATGGTTTTAACCATGCACCATTAGATAGCTTACTTGATTTTATTACCATTGCTATTGACCCGAAAGATGAAACGATGTGGGCAGGTTCCTACGGAGGCGGATTGCTTCATCTAAAAGCGGATAACAGTTTTCAAATTTATAAACAAAATTCTCCTATAGGCCCTGCCATTGGTGATCCTACCAGCTATCGTGTTTCGGGCTTAGCGTTTGATCAAAACAATAATTTATGGGTCTCTAATTATGGCGCTTCCCAATATCTGCACGTACTAAAATCTGACAATACCTGGCGCTCATTTACAGCGCCATTCTTTTTATTTGAAAATGCCATTGCCCAAATTGTTGTTGATGATCTTGATCAAAAATGGATAATAGCACCGAAAGGGAATGGGCTTATCGTTTTTAATCATGGAGTTTCCATTGATAATATAAATGATGATAGGTGGCGGCTATTTAAAATTGGGTCAGGTAACGGCAACCTGCCATCTTCTGATGTACTGTCTATTGCAAAAGATAAAAATGGTTTTATATGGATAGGCACTACCGATGGTATTGGTGTTATTCAATGCCCGCAGGAAATTTTTACCACTTCAGGCGGGTGTGAAGCCATTTTGCCAATTATAAAAGGAGGCAACTTTAATAATTTTTTATTTAAGGGAGAAGAAGTTGTATCTATTGCCGTAGATGGCGCCAATCGTAAATGGATGGCTACCCGAAATGGTGTATGGCTCCTTAGCGCTGATGGTGATAAAATAATAGAGCATTTTACAGAAGAAAACAGCGCCTTGTTGAGCAATGATGTAAAACGTATTGCCATTAATGATGGCAATGGCGAAGTGTTTTTTGCAACGGCAAAAGGTATTTGTTCTTTCAGGGGCACGGCAACTGGTGGACCTGAAACTTCTGAAAATCTTTTGGTCTATCCCAACCCTGTTCCGCCTGGCTATGCCGGCACTATTGCAATAAAAGGTTTATCTGCCAATAGCCTTATAAAAATAACAGAACTAAATGGAAGGCTTGTTTTTCAAACAAGAGCACAGGGAGGGCAGGCTATTTGGAATGGAAAAGATTATACCGGTAAAACAATTGCAAGTGGGGTGTACCTTGTATTGGTTACGGACGGGCAAAAACAGGAAAAAGCAGCAGGGAAGATTGTTTTTATAAGTAAATGAGTTCACGAGTTCGCAAGTTCACGAGTTCACAAGTTTGCGAGTTCACAAGTTGACCGTATACTTACAGTTTACGAGCTTCCAGTTGGTTAGGTTAACTTAGTTCCCCGCTATTATAGAAATCAGAAATCAGAAATCAGAAATCAGAAATCAGAAATCAGAAATCAGAAATCAGAAATTCCCCATTCACCACCATGCTTCATAAAACCAAAGGAATAATATTACGCACTATTAAGTTTGGAGAAACCAGCCTGGTAGTTACCTGCTTTACTGAATTGTTTGGTTTACAATCTTACATAGTAAATAATGTTCGGCTTGTACCAAAAAAGGGTACAGCAAAAGCAAATTATTTTCAACCCGCTTCCATACTTGACCTAATTGTTTATCACAATGAGCATAAAAATCTGCAACGAATAAAAGAATTTAAATGGACACATCTTTATCAAAATATTTTCTCTGACATATTTAAAAATGCAGTTTCTCTTTTTATGGTGGAGTTACTAAACAAATGTGTAAAAGAACCGGAACCAAACACTGAACTATTTTATTTTATGGAAGATGCTTTATTGCATTTGGATAAAGCAGGCAATACAGTAACTGCTAATTTTCCCATTTTTTTTTCTGTGCATTTAGCAGTTTTTTTTGGATTCCGCATCAGTGATACCTTCTCCGAAAAAAATCATTATCTCGATTTGCACGAAGGGGTTTTTATACATCAACAACCGGATCATTTATATTTTTTGGAAAGTAAGGAAGCAGAAGCGATCTCGCATTTTTTAAAAATATTAGACCCCGGCGATTTAACCGAAGTAAAGCTTAATGCAGATACAAGACGACGACTATTAATGGCGATTGAAAATTATTACGCTTTACACATTACTGATTTTGGCAAAATGAAAACATTGCCGGTGTTGCGTGAGGTGTGGAATTGATTTTTTTGTAACCTATGAGGTTTGAGAAACAAGCTCAAAAATAAATCTCTCAAAATCTCATAGGTTTTTAGTACAGCAGCTATAGCAAGTATCGATCTGTCGGAAGGTTTTTCCCTTCTCTATCGAAGATGGAGAGGGGCAAGGGGTGAGGTTTTAAAAAAAGCCCAACCATAGGGTACGGTTGGGGCTTTTGATCATCCATCCTTCTTTGTGTTCAACTAACCGTTTAACAATGTAGATCGGTTCAAATAAGTATTAGAAGGATGGTATATAAAAAGACAAGTTCCATTCTTTATCAGATTTATAACTTTATTGGCTTCTGCCTGCGGTACGGCAGGGCATCCAAAACTGCGGCCCATGTAAGGAGAACTTAAACGATGGGCACCAATGTAATTTGCACCATGTATTACAACAGCCCTGTCTTCGGCTTTATCATTAATGCCACGCTCCTTACCTTCTAATTTTAAGGATAACCCATGTTTACCAAAATAAATGCCTTTAGTAAGGTAAAAGCCAAGACTGCTTTGCAATGATTCCATTTTATTGGAAAAACTTTTAGCATAGTGTAAGCCGGTGTTTTTGCCATGGGCTACATAGGTATTTACTAAAATCTTGTAATTGTTAAGGTCAATAATAAACATCCTTTTCTTATGAGATGATTTACTGAAATCAATCACCGTTAGAATATCAGTTTTTTTGATAGCACCCTTATTTAATAGATTCTGGTATCCTTTATAAGCATACTTCAAAGCATCAAAACTTAATTCTTCCTTATCAAGATGAAGGCTATCATATAAGCTTATTGCAGCCATTTCGGCTGTCTCATTATCGGCCTTAACGGAATGAAGATCAGTATTTAAAATTTTATTAATGGCTGTTGTGGCTGAAACGGCGTTACGGCTCCCTGCTTGTATCACAGGGAATAAGGAAAGAGATAAGCAGCCTAAAACAATTGGCACTAAGTTTTTTCTCACTTTTAAATTTATTTCAGGGTTATTAAAAAAACGCCGGAAATGTGAAAATATTATGCCGAAAGAGAAATTTATAACAAACAAGAGAAAAATTTATAGATCAGGCGTAACTACGTTAAAAGCTGTAAATGAGTTTGTAAAAGTACTGTTGGAAAACCAGCTTTTTTACTTCACCCTTTTCATCTCTCTTCGTTTAAATAAAAACTCGCTACTGTAAATACGCAGAAGCAGAAGAAACATAGATATTAATAAGGGGCCAAATATCAACCCTATAAACCCAAATAACTTAATACCTACAATCACTCCGAAGATGGTAATTAACGGATGGATATTGCCAATTTTCTTATTAATTATAAAACGAAACAAATTATCCACTAATCCTATAAGACCAAAGCCCCAAATAGTCATCGCAATACCTTTCCCGGTTTCTCCCTGCGCAAATAACATTACAGAAAGTGGTACATACACCAGTGCTGCACCCACAATTGGTAACATCGCCGTAATACAGGTAGCTACAAACCATAAAAACGGTTCGGCAATGCCTATTATTAAATAACCCACTAACCCAACCACTCCCTGGATCAGGGCAATCAATGGAATACCAATTGTGTTGGAAGTAACCATGATTTTTACCTCCTGCCCTATTAATTCTACGTTGCCATCTTTTAGCGGAATATATTCATACAGGTTATCCTCCATGCGCCTGCCATTTACCAACATAAAATAAAGAATAAAGTACATGGTGGCAATAATAGTAATCGTATCCAGCGTAACACCTAAAATCTTCGGAAGCAATTTTCCCAGGTAGGGACCTAATTGGTTAATGTCATCAGGGCTAATAATCTCATATCCTATTTTATCTCTAATGCCCCCGACGGTTTGCTTCAGCGATGCAATCATTTCATTGGAATGGGTTACCACGTAGCTTATTTTGCTGTATAGAATATCACCTAACAACCCAATAGGTACAAGTATTACAAAAAATGAAAGAAGCATCAGCACCCATGCCGCTGTGCTTTTTCTCCAGCCTTTTCTTTCGGTGAGATAAAACATTCTTTCCCGCATTAATACATAAAATGTGGTAGCGCCTAAAAAAGCAGAAAGAAAAAACCATAATTCACGGATGAGTACAATCCCAAGAAAAAGGATGATAAGAATTGAAAAGATCTGCCGCAGAAGGTTCGTGTCTATCGTGTTATTATTTGTTGTCATAGTTAAGCCAATGCTGTAATGAATTGCCCCCATCCCCTAAAGGGGAGCATTAGTTTTTTAAATCATTAATCTCTTGTTGTAGTGAAGATATATATTCATAGTCTTTAGTTTTTCGATATGCCTTATAAATATCAGTTTTTTTGAAAAGCCTGGCATTGTGCGGGTGAAAAGTCTCTCAATGGGAGGCCCGCCCGGATGAACCCGGTCGGACGGGGATTTAGGG
>JALZIY010000014.1 GCA_030860085.1 Bacteroidota bacterium
GGTTACATCATTATCTAATTGTTTTCCATTTTTACCTATACGCAGATTTTGAAAAAAAGGTACCCCCTTCTTACGCCAGTTCAAACCAACTGTATACTCGGTTGACCTGTTTTCTGCTAATTGATAATCTACCAAACTCAAACTTAATTGACGGCTCTTTTTATATTCTACTCGTGCAGAAAGCTGGTTAGTAAAGGTCATATCCACTTCCAACAGTGGGCTGAATTGCTCTGAAATTGTAATGTTTGGAACTAAGAAATAGGGAATGAAGTTTCCTGTCTGCGAATCAATAAACGATGGATAGCCCACACGTAAAGGATCCTGGAATAATAAGGCCGTATTAAAACTATTCATACTAAGCGTGCTATTGTAGCCATGCCTAATGGTAAAATTGGTAAAGAGTTTTTCCAGACCGGGCACTCTTGATAAACCATTGTAAGTAATTGTCCAGTTGGGTTTTGGTAGTAATCCATTGAAAGGATTAGACTTGATTTTTGGATTGGAATTTTTTACAAGGGTTATAGATGATGGGTCTTTATCGGTGTAGGCAGCAATAAAAGACGGGATAATTACATCTTGTGCATAGCGACCATAACCTTTTATATATCCATCCGGTCCGGGCGTTGCACCGGGTATGTAAATATTTTTTCCACCTAAGCGTTGGGATAATAAAGCGCGGTTTGCTTCAAATTGCTTGAAGGTTTCCGAGACTTCATTCGGGTCAAATTTTTCAAACAAGGTTTGGTAAGAAATATAACTGATGCTAAAGCTTCCCATTGCATAGGGATTAAAACGTCGCAGGCCACTAAAACCTGTGGTATCCTTATAAAGTTCCGAGTATTGTTTGTCAAAAGTTTTATTAAGTATGAGGTCAATATTTAAATCCCGGAGGGGAGAAACTTGCGCTGTCACAGCCAAATTTTGATTAAACCTTTGTTGTATTAATTGGTTAAATATCGAATCACGGGTTAATAATCCTCTTGATCCAAAACGGTTGATATCACTGGTATCCGGCTGATAACCCAAAACATATTTCCAACCCGGAGCATCACTTCTAAAATTCATACCAAGGATTTGTGTACTGTCTAAATAACCAGGTAATAAAGTACCAATATCTTCTGTATATTGAATGCCTACTCTTTTAACCGATGTAACTAATTGTGCAAAGAAGCGGGGAATTTTTCCAATTTGAGGTAATGCATTTGGGTCTTTTATTTTTTTATCTGCGGAATCAATAGCTGGCATTTTAGGCAGTTTCGCTGCAGGATTATCTGTATAAATGCCACGTAAGAATTTCCATTTGTTATATAATTGATCCAGGTTAAATTCACCATTTACATTTCTGGTCTGACCATTTAATAAAGTGTTCCCTAAGCTTTTTGTTAGTAACGAAGCAGCTATCCAATCATACTTAGCTGTATATGTGGCCCGTATGGTTGTCCAATCCAGCAAAGGCAATTTGGCAGTAGGGAGAGTGTATGAAAAACTGGCATCGTGATGATATTGTGTGGTACGGCCACCGTTCCAAAAATTCCTCCGCACCAAATCTTTTTTTCCTTTAGTGTCTAACCTGCCAAAAGGCTCATCAACTCTTGCATTATTCACAGCATTAAAATCAAATGTCAATGAGCGGGTTAAATCCCATCGCATAGTATAATAGCGATCGAAATAGAAAAACTTATCATAAGTTTCAGGTAATTTAAAACCATCACCACCAACGTTACGTGAGCGTAGTGAGCTGAACTGTCGAAACACATCTGCTTTTACAGAAACCGTGGGACGGTAATTGAAATTAAAATCCCTTATCAAAGCCAGCCATGGTGATTTCGATTTTATTAAGGTTTTTAGTGGTTCAATAAAACGCTGCGGGGGTGCATAGGTATAACCCACTGCTCCTCTTGTACGCTTAATGTCTTCACTTTCAATGATAGGGTTTACACGTTCCTGGTGCGTGTACGAATAATTAATATCTATATTAGAAATATCCCAGGGACGGGGTGGTTTATTATTAGTCCTGATCTTTTTTACATTAGTAAAATTGACTGTTTTAATAATCAGTTCATCTACCGCATCTCTTCTTATCGAATCCCTATCTTCTTTCCCACTCTCTTTCAACTTATCTCTTAATCTAATATCAAGATCATAAGGATCATATTCAGGTGTGCTGTTGGTTTTACTGATACCTGCATAAACCGGTATTTGCAAGGCAGCTTTTTTTGGAACCAGTTTTCCTAAATCCAAATTGGTGCTTGCATCAAATTGGTAAAAATCTTCTCTGCTGCGTTCATTCACTCTTTGTTCCAACGAACCAAAACCCCTGCTTCTTGCACTTCCTGTAAAGCTAAGATTTCCAAGATCAGCAAGTCTTACATCTACACGTCCTAATGCTGCCCATCCCCCACGTTCATCCAATTTTGACAAGCGTAGTTCATTAAACCAAACTTCTGTGCAGGTTATTTCCTGTTTTACATTTTCTACTGCAAGCAGCATTCCTCTTACCTCACCTAAATTGGGATTACCAATAATAGCATAGGTTTTACCATTAGCTAATTTTTGACTATAGTACTTAGATGGTTGAACACCTTCCCTGTTTCTTTTTGTTTTCAAAGCCGTCAGGTCATTCAGGTCAAAATCAAGATTATTTATTTCCGGCCAGATTGCCAATGAATCTCTACTACCAAAGGGAGTAAGTTTTAATGGAATTTTTATTTCATAATAATTGCTTACAAAATCATTTCCAATACGGACAACCGCATTAAGATCATTGTCATTTAGTATATATCCCTGTACCTTTTCTGCATGTACAAACATCGATAACTTACCATACTGGCGCAGATCCAGGTTCATTGTTTTAAATACACCTCTTGCATCGTCTAATTGAAGATTACATATTTTTAAACTTAAGGCTTGTTCATTTTGAAATAACTGCACATTGTTATTACTAATCTGCTGCTGGCGCTCGATGCCAGGAGGTGGCGTATATTTTATGGGTTGCCTTTGATCGTTCTCTTCGAGGTTTACAGCCAATACGTCTAATTGCGTTGGATCATTGCTAGCCAATGGTAAATAGTTACCTGTTGTATCTATTTCATTTGTAAACCTCCTCCATTGATTTCTTACCAATTCTAACCTGGCTAAACGCATAACAGTTGTATCCTCAAAACCTGTCATGAACATGCGTATGAAACGGATAGATTTAAAATCAGGAATGTTGCCCACTTTTGCAACATATTCTTTTATAGGTATGCGAAAGAGGTACCATGTTTCTACCCTGGTAGAACCATCTGCCAGTCTTACATTAACCGGTCTTTTATCGGTAATATAATTTGTCCCTGCCAGCATATTTGGCTTCAGCTCCACCCGGTATTGAAAATATTCTTCTGTTTCATTTAGAGTATTGTCACGGTTCAATTCTTCCTGGTCAGGATATAAGGTAAAAGCATTTGTAAATTGATCATTGTCAGTAGCAATAGGAGAATTGCCGTGTGGATTATTAATATCTCTGTAACGTTCTAAAATACCAGCATTCTTCTGGTCATAAAAATCATCCCGGTAGCCTTTAAAATTATCTGCCGAGGGGTCTGTTAAAGCTTTTTGATATGCCGTTTGGTTAACCACCGCTTGTAATGAATTAAGATAAGGTCCAAATTTTCGCTGCTCACCAGTATCCGTTAAACCATCAAATCCTACATCCTGGAAAGGGCGGTCACCCGGATCATTACTAAATGCATTGGTAACTTGAATGGGATTGCGTGGTACCTTGCCCCAGGCACTTTCATCGGTTAAAACATTAGGCGTTGATGGCGTAGGTAAACCATTTTCAAACAAACGACGGCCGTCCCGCAAAACATCTTCAGAAATATTACCCAGGTTAAAATAAAGATCTCCTCCTTTACTGAGTGGTTTGCGTATAAACGGATCCTGCATCCAAAACTCAATGAATTCTATATTGCCGGTTTCAAAATCAGTTTGATCAATGTTCCGCATGATACCACCCCAGGATTTTGCAGGTTGCACTAACCGGCCATTGGCATCTACTTTTCCTGGTTGGGTTTGAAAATTATAAGGTCCTTTATCGTTTGGATAATAAGCAAGGTCAAACGTAGTTAATAAACTTTGGCCTATATCCAATGAGCGCTGCGGAAAGATCTCGTTTTGAAAAACCTGTCTTGTTTCAGGTTTAACTAATTCAGCTACATTATTGCGTAGTGGATTATTGGAATTTCTTCTTTCCTGTAAAATAGGTTCAATATTATACCAGGCCAGCTTTGCCCGGTTATAACCGTATTCCAGGTTGTTGGATAGTTCTGCTTCCGGAAAAAGAATAGTACCATTTTTATCTGGTGATCTTTGCGGGGTTGAAGCAAGTGTCCAGCTAATTAGTGGAAAGCGAAGATCAATTGAACTCCTTGCACCTTCAAAATCATCTATATAACTCACCCCTTCACTACCCTTTCCAATTTGAGGCGCATGCCCTGGCTTTAGCATAGCAGCTTCGCCATAAGCAGCAATACCAGATGTAGCTTTAGTAGAATAAAAGGGAAGCTTATCTAACCATTTAGAAATACGCGGCACATCTTTGCGATAATCAAAGTCGGCGCCAAACATGGTATTGCGTATAGGGTCTTCACCATAAGTAGCTTTGGTAAAAAAAGGACGTTCACCCAACCTCACCACGGTGCCGCCAAGTGTAAGATTTTTATTAACTAAATAATCCAGGCGGAGGCCTAAATAATTCCGTTGCTGTAAGCCAAAAGTGGCGTTGTTTTCAAATTGAACATTAACAGGCACCCCTGAATTGATGATGGCCTGGTTTACTACTTTTAGTGTTCCTAAATCGTAATTGATTTCATAATCAATATTTTCCTGCAACACTTGTCCGCCGGCTGTAACCGTTACTGAGCCGCGGGGAATATTAAAGCCCAACTGGTAATCTGTATTATTTGCTGAACGGGAACGTCCGACCAATTCAAACCTATTGAGGTTGGTAAAGGTTTGCGCAATGGCTTTAATGGTGTCATATAGCGGATAGAACAAATATTTTCTTCGGGCTGAATCGCTATTATAAACATACTCCAAATCACGACCAAACGGCTCAAGCAATGGAAAGATGATGCGGCTTTGATTAGAAATAACGGTGTAGCCTTCTACATAATCAAACACACCATCAGGTTGGGGATCGTTTTGATTATTTAACCGGTCCAGGTTAACAAGGTTAAGAATGGGAACCCCTTTATATTCAGGCTTTAGATCACTTCCTAAGGGCAAATATCTTTTTTCTCCCAAACTCGGTTCTTCATAGATCACATCCAATTTAAAATCCTGTCGCTCCAATTGCCCAAAACCTACACTATATACGTTCTTCATCATCAAGTCCCAGATAGGTAAATTAGGACGCTGTGAAGTGGACTTTAGTAATTTTAAAAAGAGCACTTTTTGTGTATTGCCGCTACTATCTGGCGGTATATCCTGCGAAAACTCACCCACCTGGTAAACCTTGCCATTAAAAGTATATTGATAGGCGATACCCAGCACTTCATCAGGTTGCAGCGGTTGGTTTAAAGAAAGAAACCCAATGCGTTCATTAAAATAATAATCAGTCGGCTGTAGTTTGCGGCCAAATGTTTTTTCAAAATCCTGTACCGCTTGCAAACCTAAACCGATCAATGCATTTTGTGACTGCGTGGAATTACGGGCATTAGGGTTTTGAAGTACGGAGGTATATAATCCATTCGCCCTGTTGTCCGGTAAAATGTTTCGATTTCCTGTAGGGCTATAGAAAGGATCACCCTCACCCAAATCCATTAAGGCTACTACGTCCCTGGTATCGATGGTAGCTGTGGTACGATTAGTAACCCAAACCTCCACTCTTAAAATTTGCACATTGGACCGTACCAATGGCAGAGCCTTCATCGCATTATTGTAGTTGTTACGGAAGTACTGCGACATTAAAAAATGCCGGTTTTCCTCGTATTCATCGGCTTTAAAATTAAATGATTGGCTAGCCGCCCCTCCCTGCAAACCCAAAGACTGTCGCTGCGAATTTTGATTGGCTAAAACCGTGGTAACAAATAATTTCCCAAATTGTAATTGCGATTTTATTCCAAAAAGTGATTGTGCGCCAGGGATCAAAGTTCCTTTCGAAGTAAAATTTACATTACCCGCCTGGAACTGTCTCAATATTTCATCTTCCTTACCCTGGTAATCAAGCTTTAATTGATTTTCGAAATCAAAATTGGCAAGCGTATTATAGTTAATAGGAAGTTTGATCTTATCGCCGATATTCGCATCCACTTGTAACTGCGCATTCATATTAAAATCAAATCCGCCGGTACGCCTGGCCCTTTCCGGTAAGGTTGGATTTTTTATATTCTGTCCCTGGTAACCTGCAGAAATATCAACATAACCACTTGGGCGAATTTCTACTTTCTTGTTCCCCGTGATGCGGTTCATCCAATCTGGGGAAAAACCAAAGTTGGGTTTTACATTGCGGCGGTTTAAATTGGTTAAGGTGTTGGCTCTTTTGCGAAAATATTCGGCTTCATCCTTTCTACTCTGCAATTCAATAAATTCCTTCATTGTAAAGGTCATGGGGGTACGGTAATAACGACCGCCGATCTTTTCTATGCTGTAATATTGTTTGGTTACCGGATCATATTCAATATTCCGTTTAATGAAAGAAGTGTCTTTCAGATCAAATGCATTCCGGTTGGGGTAAGTATATGGATCACCTCTGCGGTCATTGACTGGATACTTAACGGTGTCCTGGAAAAAGTAAATATTATTTGCAGGGTTGCCTGCATGCGCCTGCACCTGTAAGTTTACAGTAAGTAGAAGGATAACAGCTACCAGCGTACGCAGGATATAGGTATAATTTAAGACCAAGTCGCTCTTCTCACAATTAGTTAATCAATAGTATCAAAGGGTTTGCAATGCTTTCTTTATCAAGGCCTCTACTCCCAGTTCAGGATGTTGCTCCAATACTCTTTGAATAGCCACATCTGCCGCCTGCCTGTTTATACCCAATGCAATCAGAGCATTTAACGCATCAGTCTGTAAACTATTGCCTTTCCAGGGTGAAATATTTGAGTCAACCGGGGTCTTTGCCAGCTTATCTCTTAACTCTAATACTATCCGTTCAGCCGTTTTTTTACCGATGCCTTTAATACGCTCCAGTTGAGGGGCATTTCCCTGCACAATAGCCCTGCTTAATTCGTCTGGTTTCATGTATGACAACATTATACGTGCAGTAGAGGCGCCCACTCCAGATACCGCAATTAATAGCAAAAACATTTCCTTTTCAGCTATTTCAGAAAACCCAAAAAGAATATGAGCGTCTTCCCTCACCAGTAAATGGGTTAGCAAAAGACCGCTTTCGGCATCCTGTATCTTTGAATAGGTGTTGAGTGTAATCTGTACTTCATAACCTACTCCGGCCACATCTATCAATACGACGGAAGGCGTTTTTTTTACAAATGCGCCTTTTAAAAATGCTATCATGGTTTGCGAAAATAAGGGAGTTTAGTTGACGGATGACAGAACGTAGTTGGTCGTTTTCAGTTTTACAGTTTGCAGTTTACCGTTACCTTCAAAAGTTGACTGTTGACAATTTAGAGTTTAGTTTAATTTAGCGACTCATTATAAAGTCAGTCGAAAAACTCGTGAACTTGTAAACTCGTAAACTGTAAACTACTAAACTAATGCCTCAAAAAATTACAGCTGCAATTACAGCCGTTGGCGCTTTTGTTCCGGAAGATAAATTGACCAATGCAGACCTGGAAAAAATGGTTGATACCAATGACGAATGGATTTTAAGCAGAACAGGTGTTTCCGAAAGACGCATATTGAAAGGAGAAGGCCTTGGCACATCTGATATGGCGGCACCAGCCATTCAACAACTCTGCGCAAAAAGAGGAATCAGTCCTGAGGAAATTGATTGCGTTATTTGCGCTACCGTAACACCTGATATGGTGTTTCCAGCTACAGCCAATATTATTTGTGATAAAATAGGAGCTAAAAATGCGTGGGGATTTGACCTGGAAGCTGCCTGCTCCGGGTTTTTGTTTGCCTTAACAACCGGTGCGGCATTAATTGAAAGTAAACGTTATAAAAAAGTAGTGGTAGTTGGGGCTGATAAAATGAGTGCCATTACGGATTATACCGACAGGACAACCTGTATCTTATTTGGAGATGCGGCGGCAGCCGTTTTGCTCGAACCCAATGTAGAAGGTTTTGGCGTATTAGATAGCCTTTTAAAAACGGATGGCAGCGGGCGAAATTATTTATACATGAAAGCTGGCGGTTCTGTGCGGCCACCCTCAGCAGAAACAGTGGCCAACAAAGAACATTTTGTTTACCAGGAAGGGCAGTCGGTTTTTAAATTTGCAGTGAAAGGCATGGCCGATGTAAGTGCAGAATTACTGGACAGAAACAAACTAACCGGTGATGATATTGCCTGGCTGGTGCCACACCAGGCCAACAAACGCATTATCGATGCCACAGCCAATCGTATGGGCCTCCCACAAGAAAAAGTAATGTTGAATATTCAAAAATACGGCAATACTACGGCGGCTACTATTCCACTTTGTTTATATGAATGGCGTCAGCAAATAAATAAAGGTGATAACCTGGTGTTAGCCGCTTTTGGTGGCGGATTTACCTGGGGAGCTACTTTAGTGAAGTGGGCGTATTGAGGAATTTCTGATTGTTGATTTCTGATTAGAGTTTACGAGTTCACAAGTTTACAAGTTCACGAGATTACAAGTTTCACGAGTTCACAAGTTTACAAGTTGGCTGATTTCTGACTTCAGACTTCTCATTCATAATTCATAATTTTTGTAAGTGACCCCATTATGGCTACAAAAACAGAAGCGCCATTTTAGATTTCAGCAGAAAGATAAAACCCAGCCCAAAGTTTTTATTTGATCATACCATCATTGTTGCCGGTCAAATAGTCGGTACCTGGCGACGAACTATTCATAATAAATGCATTGGCCTTGAATTTAATTTATTCAAACCTTTAAGTAAGGGTGCAGTATAAAAAATTTGAATTTGCAGTTAACCAATTTTCAATGTTTATGAATTTACCGGTTACCAAAATTTAAAAAATAAATAGCTTCTAAATTTCGTCAGACCGCTTTGAAAGCTCAAAACTAATTTACTGCTATCTTTTGCAAGAATGTTTCAGTGGCGCTTGTAATCCTTACCACGTATACACCTTTGTTTAAATTGCCTACCAATACTTTTTCATTTTGATTGACCAATATTTGTTTTTTCACAATTCTTCCGCTTATATCAATTAGCTCCAAAAATAAAGGTCCGCTTGCGGTAGTTGTTACAGTAAAATTGCTTCTCGCAGGATTTGGCGCAAGTGTAAATGAATATGTTTGGCCAAAAACTAATTTTATCACTTTTGATATTTCATAAGCGCCATCAAGATCCACCATTCTCAACCTGTAAAAATTATTTCCTTTCAATGGCTGCTCATCTGTAAAATGATAGTTACCTATAGAGTTAGAAGTGCCCGCTGCATTTACAGTTCCAATCTTTTCAAAGCTTCTTCCATTATTTGATCGTTCTACAACAAATTCTTTTGTATTCACTTCTTCACTTGTTTGCCATGCTAACTTAACTGTGTTATCTTCTTTTTTTGCAGTGAAAGTTACCAGGTTCAATGGTAAAATTGTTGCATCAAAAGCAAATCGTGTAAACACCGGGTAGTGATCTGTTGTAGTGGAGCCATAATTACTAACGAGGCTGCTTACATCAGTAAGAATACTGGCAGAAGAACTCATATAATATTGATTGAACTCATTAGATACTATTACATGATCAATTACATCATTGTAGCTAACAGTAGACCTTTTCCCCGCCAGGCTTAATGGTAATGTTAAAGCCGGAAAATCTGCATTATCCGTTGTAAAAGCATCCCATGATGTTGTAGTAAAGCCGGCGGTAATGGATTGATCTAAATCATCATTATAATCACCAAGGATTATAATATTTTCTGAAGCATAAGCAGGTGTTTCCAATAAAGCATGTAATTCATCTGCACCTGCTTTTCTGCGATTGTAAGATGCTGTAGTAGGAGAAGTATTTGCTTTTGCATGCAATAATATAAACTTGACATTTTTTGTAATGCCATCTAATGTTACATCAGCGCTCATCATAAACGGATAGCGGCCACTTGCCCAATTATTATAAGAGGTGGTACTTACATCAGCACAAGTATTAATACCCGCACTCAATAAAGCTGTTGTACTAACATTTGTAAAAACAGAAGTTTTATATACAAATGCCAGTTTTTGAGCCTCTGCGAGTGCACCTGCTGGATTAACACAGGTATTAGTATGTGACCCGTAATTGCTAATCACATAGGCATAGCCCGGCATCTGACTAACTAAAGCAGCTAAAGCCGGCTCATCAACAACCTCTACCAATCCATAAATATCGGCACCAATATTTTGCAGTATAGTTTTTACATTTTGCTCCTGTTGTGCATCATTTGTAGGTCCGAACGCCGGACTGCTAAACCACTCAATATTCCAGTTTACCACTTCAAGTGTTTTTACAGGGTCAATGCTGGTGCCTTTTAAATTTATTATAGCATTTAAACCAGATGTGCTAATGGTAACAGCGCCGGAAAGATTTTTATCATTTTCGGTAGGAGCAAAACGCACGTACACAGTTTTCGTACTGTTATTAGACTCTGCTTGTGTGTACATAATAGAAGAACTAAATGCAGTTCCATCTTTTGAAAGAAGAAAATCACCCGTTGCAGCAATTGTTACATCTGTGGTAATATCATTGCCGGTAAAAGTGAACGTTTTATCACCGGTTAAACCTGCAGCGATATAATTAAATTGAATATCTGTTGTGCTGGTTGTAATGCTTGGCGGCGGTGGTGTAGCTGAATTATCAATTTTTAAATCATCCAGAGTCCATCTTGCACCTTCCTCATCTGTTGATTCATAAACAAAAGCAATGTAAACACTCGATTGTTTAAATGCAGACAAATTAATATTGGCAGATTCTGTCCAAACATCAGAAGCCTGATTAGGAAACTTTCCATTTAAATCAATCCATGTTGCTGCATTGGGATCTCCTGTACCAGTGTAATTTGTAGAAACTTTCAGTTGGAGCGGATCACCATTAAAGGCAGTGCGGCTCCAGAAAGAAAGTAAAGGGTAAGTGGTACTTGTTAAATTAAAAGCAGGTGAAATAAGCCAGTCAACATTCGGCACATTAGTTCCACCGGAAAATCCATTTATCTGCACTCCATAAGGAGCACTTCCTGAAGGCGGGGTTGCAGGATCTCTGCCAAATGTGGTGCATCCCCATACAATGACACCGGTTTCACTAAATTGGGTAAAACCATCCGGCAAATTCGGAGATGTACAGGTATTAAAACTATAAGTAGTTCCTACTGTACCAACAGAGGGTGTCGCAACAGTAATAAAATTCCATGCAGTGG
>JALZIY010000023.1 GCA_030860085.1 Bacteroidota bacterium
AACTTAATTATAATCAGAATATATTTTCAATAAACTTTGCGGGTATCCACTTTAGCAGCGTCGAAGAAAACAGGCACCTTTTTATGCTTGAAGGTTATGATAAAAAATGGCGCAACGCTGGTAGTATGGAAAAAACAGCCAGCTATTTTAATGCCCCCCCTGGAGAATATATATTTAGAGTAAAAGCATCAAGCAGTGACGGGATCTGGGCAGAAAAAATTCTTAATGTAACTATTACCCCGCCTTGGTGGCTTACCTGGTGGGCTTACACACTTTATGCAATATTACTGGCAGGTATTGTTTGGGGCCTGGTGTATTACCGAAACCGTAGCCTGATAAAAGAAAAAAAACTACTTGAGTACCAGGTTAAATTGCGTACAGCAGAAATACTCAGGCAAAAAGAAGAGACGGCACTTCAACGTGACAACGTTGAACAGGCCTTACTAGTTTTAAAAGCCACGAAAGACCAGTTGGTGCAACGCGAAAAAATGGCTTCTCTTGGTGAGTTAACGTCAGGCATTGCACATGAAATAAAAAACCCTTTGAATTTTGTAAATAATTTTGCTGAAGTAACAAGTGAGTTGGTTAAAGAAATGAATGACCAAATAGAAAAGGGCGATATCACGGATGCAAAAAACATTGCGGCTGATGTAAAACAAAATATTGAAAAAATTGCTCATTACGGCAAGCTTGCTGATGCTATTGTACAAGGTATGCTGCAACATTCAACCAATAGCACAGGCAAAAAAGAACCAACAGATATTAATGCTTTTACAGATGAATATTTGCGCCTGTGTTATAACAAGCTTAGGGCTAAGGACAAATCTTTTTTTGCCACGCTGCAAACTGATTTTGATGATAGCATCGAAAAAATGGATATAGTTTCTGAAGATATAGGAAAAGTGCTTTTAAATATAATTGGAAATTCATTTTATGCAGTACGGGAAAAAAAGAAACAGTTGGGCAATAACTATGAGCCGGTTGTTTTAGTGAGTACAAATAGAATCAGCTCCACTTTAGGAGATGGGGGAGTTGAAATACGGGTAAGAGACAATGGCATAGGCATTCCGGAGCATTTGCTTAACAGAATATTTCAACCATTTTTTTCTACTAAACCAACAGGGCAGGGTACAGGTTTAGGATTATCATTAAGCTACGATATAATAACAAAGGGTCATGGGGGCCAGATAAAAGTAGATACAAAAGAAGGAGAGTTTACTGAGTTTATAATTCAATTGCCAAACTCTTAAATAAATTGCAGCATCTGCTTTCGAGAATGTAATTGCATATCAAGCCATAAAATATGAATTTACTTTGCTTATAAAAAAATAAGATAATTGGGTATTAAACAATCACCTAATCATAAGCAATATTTAGCAACACTTAATAAAATGAGTGCTGAGCAACGATTTATTAAAGCAATGGAATTATCAGCCATTACAAAAGAGCTTTTCATAACTGGTCTTAATAAAAGATTTCCCGATAAAACAGAAACAGAAATTAAAGAAATTTATTTACAACGATTAGCTAAATGCTACAACCGAAATTATTAATAAAAGTTTTGGCTCTTTTAAATGAAAACCGGATTGATTATATGATAACTGGCTCTCTGGTTTCCAGTATTCAGGGTGAACCAAGAGCTACACATGATGTAGATATTGTTGTTAATATGACTGACACAGCAGTCCCTGCATTAATTAAAACATTTCAGCTTCCCGATTATTATATATCAGAGTTAGCTATAAAAGAAGCTATTCAGCATAAATCAATGTTCAATCTGTTAGATACTGTAGAAGGCGATAAAGCTGATTTTTGGATTCTTACTGATGAACCCTTTGATCAATCAAGATTTGCAAGAAAAAAGGAAGAAAAAATATTGGGGTTTTCAATGAAAATTTCAACTCCTGAGGATACTATACTAATGAAAATGCGCTGGGCGAAACTTTCAGGAGGAAGTGAAAAACAATTTACCGATGCACTAAGAGTATATGAAATTCAATATCAAAACCTTGACCTGAACTACATCGAAGCATGGTCAAAAACATTACACGTAAAAGAATTGTGGGACAGGATAAAACAAGAAGCGCAGCCGATAACATAAATTCAGCCACGAACGAATTTATTTCATTCGTTAGCCAGTGATTCCATTAAAGCAAATGGCAGCTTAGCTTCGTATTTTTGATAACTGCTTTATGAACATCATCTTCCATACACATGCAGTCATGTCTTTTATCCTGGGCTTAACAGCAGCAGGTATGTTTTTTCATTTGGTAAAATTATCTCAACCAGTAAAAGCAAAAAAATGGCTGGTTGGTTTTTACCTGGGTTTGCTAATTTGGCAAATTGAAAATATAGTCCGCTACAGCGTGCCTGTCACGTATTTTGATACCGTCGCTTACAAATTGCAAACCATTTTTATTTTAATTCCGGCGCTTGCAATAACACATGTGTCGCATGCGCAATTTGCCTATCACTTCCTGGTGGCTACGCATGAGCGGGAACGGAAGGTTGTTTTGTGGGTGTCATCGGCATTTTGGTTCATGGAATTATGTTTTGTTATATGGAATGAAGTATATAACAAGGGTGGTATGGCCATAATGTTTATCACTGCATTTTTTTGCAGTCTCTTTGTCACCCTGTGGGTAATCATCTTATCTATACGAAAAGCAGGGCGCTTGCGCTTTATAAATAAACGGGCTTCAAAAGCACATCTCTTTTATGCCGCTATTAATGGATGCTATGTTTTAGCCAGCCTGTTTTCGCTGCATTTTGGCTTTTTTAGCAGCACTGGTTTCTGGACTTATTTCTCGTTTGTGTGGCTTGGTAACTTAGCTTCTATTGTTCTCTATATTGTTACCGCTGCTGTGCCCGCAGGTTTTCAAGCCAAAGTAACAGGCTTTACTTTTGTGCTTGCAGCAACCGTTCTTTCCATTATTACCCTTACGCTCTACCCACCTGTATTGCTCACCAATACGCAGGAGCGCCTGGAACAACACGAAGGTTTAGCTAAGATGATAGGTATGATAGGGATAGTAGCTATCATCATTGTTGTATTTATGCCGCTAATGCTAAAGATCAGTTTAACCACACCGTTACGTCGTTTGCTTAAAGGAGTTGAACAGGTAAATGAGGGAAAGCTGGAAACGCAGGTGCCTGTTGGCTTACGTGATGAAATCGGGTTGCTTACCCAAAATTTTAACCAGATGACACAAAGCCTGAAAAAGTCACAGGATGATTTGACAGATTATGCACAAACGCTGGAAAAAAAAGTAGCCAAACGTACATCGCAATTGCAGCGTTCGCTTAATGAATTGAAATCAACCCAGGCCCAGCTTATTCAGTCGGAAAAAATGGCCTCTTTGGGTGAGCTAACCGCAGGCATTGCACATGAAATAAAAAATCCTTTGAACTTCGTTACTAATTTTTCGGAATTAAGTGTTGAATTGTTCAATGAATTAAAAGAAGAAATAAATAAGCCTACACCCGATACGGAAAACATGCAGGGATTAGCTGAAGATATTGCACAAAATCTACAAAAGATCAGTCACCATGGCAATCGTGCAGGAGCTATTGTTACCAGCATGCTCGAGCACAGCCGGGCCTCAACCGGGGAGAGGGAGCTTACAGATATTAATGAGCTGGTGAAAGAATACCTGGATGTAAGTTATGAGGGGATGCTTTTAAAAAATAAAAACTTTACCGCCATATTAGAAACCCAACTTGATCCAACTATTGAGAAAGTAGATATTATTCCAGAGGATTTTGGCAGGGTCTTACTCAACCTTTTCAACAATGCTTTTTATTCTGTTACTGAAAAGAAAAAAAACCTAAATGGCGCTTACGAGCCAATGGTTTCTGTTATTACAAAAAAACTGAACCCTCCGCCAGGTGGCGGAGATGGGGGCAGTGGAATTGAGATCAATGTAAAAGATAACGGAATGGGCATTTCAGAAAAAATATTGGATAAGATATACCAACCTTTTTTTACCACAAAACCGGCTGGTGATGGTACCGGTTTGGGTTTATCGTTGAGCTATGACATTATTACAAAAGGATATAAAGGCGAATTAAAAGTTGAAACTAAGGAAGGAGAGTTCGCCGAGTTTATTATTCAATTACCCTTAAAACACATAATTTAAACTTTATTGTAAATGATAAGGAGCTAAAAATTATGTATTACTTACTATGGTAATAATAAACC
This sequence comes from Bacteroidota bacterium, assembly GCA_030860085.1. Classification (GTDB taxonomy): domain Bacteria; phylum Bacteroidota; class Bacteroidia; order Chitinophagales; family Chitinophagaceae; genus Flavisolibacter. The sequence continues at coordinate 4,202 of JALZIY010000023.1, forward strand.
TGTTTGTGTTTTATCGTTTATTATAACATTGTTATAAAATCTCATTTTGGAGAGTAAAAGTTTAATAAGAGTAGGAGAGTTTAGGGTTTATATCAATTTGTTAGAAGAAGATCTTTAATAGTAATTATTATCATTCGCCATGAAATTTTTTATAACAGCTTTGTTTATTTTCCTTTTCGGAGAAACAGCCCGTACACAAAATGCCAAACTGGATAGTTTAGACAAGCTTATAAGCAAAGCCACTACTGATACTGCAAAAATTAATCTGGTTAATAAAAAAATCGTCATTATTGCCAGGATTAATATTGACTCTGCCATAGACCTAAGTAAAAAGACAATTGCAGACGCAAAATCTATTAATTATAAATATGGCGAAGCAACGGCGAGATTGCGCCTGGCTACTAATTATTGTATGAAAGGTGCATTTACCTTAGCGGCTGAAAACCTCAATATTTCAAAGAATATTTATCAAACGCTAAAAGACTCCCTGGGGCTTTGCAATACATATTCAGGTTATGGTATGATGTATGGCATGCAAAGCAAGTATGATACTTCAATTCAATATTTAGAAAAAGCTATTGCCATTGCCGAACGGAACAATTTTAAGGATAATTTGAACACGTATTATGGCAATATTGCAATAGGCCACCAGATGCAATCTAATTTTTTAAAGGCATTGCAATACCAACAAAAAGCATTAGACCTTGCAAGGGGTAAAAATGATATTTCAGGCCAGGCATACACCAATCTGAATATGGGCCTTACCTATACAAGTATGGGGGATACTATAAGAGCTCAACAATTTTTGCTTGAATCTATAAGACTTGCTAAAACCGATAACATTAAAAATGTTGAACTGTATGGCTATTCTAACCTCGCTAGTTTGTACAGTAAAAAAGGGGAAATTGAAAAGGCTTATGAATTTGCCATTAAAGCAGCCCGGCTTGGCAAAGAGATGGGTGACTATGGAATTCAGGCTGCCAGTCTATCAAAAGCTGCCGAATCCCTGGGTGATATGAAAAAGTTTACTCAGGCCGAAGCATTGGCAAAACAGGCAATAACTATTGCAGATTCATCTGGCCAGACCTTTAATATATACCAGGCTAATTCTGCCCTGGGTGCAATATTAAAACAACAGGAAAAATATAAAGAAGCTATTCCATTTCTTGAAAAAAGTGTTGCTGTATTAGACGAGACGGATCTTTATAATGAAGCCTCTGGGATTACTTATAATAACTTATCGCTTTGCTATGAAAAGACGGGCAATTTCAACAAGGCATTATCATTTTATAAAACATCATCAGAAATTGTAGATTCAATACGCAGCAGGGATAATATTCGCAAAGCAACTGAGCTAAGTATGAATTATGAGTTTGATAAAAAACAAGAATCCCAGCGCATCGAACAAAAAAATAAAGATGCCATTACCCGGGATAGACAATTAGCGTTGATCATAGTATTTGGATTGGCTTTTCTACTGGCAATAGGAGCATTTATTGCCTATCGCAATAAAGAAAAAGCAAATTTTCAGCTTCAAAAGCAAAAAGGAGAAATACAAACTGCATTAACAAAACTCACAGAAACTCAGAAACAGTTGATCCAATCTGAAAAGATGGCATCGCTTGGAGAACTTACTGCAGGCATTGCACATGAGATTCAAAACCCTTTAAACTTTGTCAATAATTTTTCTGATGTAAATACAGAAATGATTGAAGAGATGGAACAAGAAATTGATAAAGGAAATACTGCGGAAGTGAAAATAATTGCGAGGAATATCAAAGAAAATAATTCAAAAATCACCCACCACGGTAAACGGGCAGATGCCATTGTAAAAGGAATGCTCCAACATTCAAGAGTAAGTACAGGCAAGAAAGAGCCGACAGATATTAATGCTTTGGCTGATGAATACTTACGCTTAAGCTATCATGGGTTAAGAGC
>JALZIY010000024.1 GCA_030860085.1 Bacteroidota bacterium
AAACGATGTGATTTATGCCCAAATCATACAAAGCACTTCTAACTGAACTTTCCTGGTTAGCAATTTCTTTGATTGTGACTATTTTGATTGCTATTTACATTTTAAACTGGACTTTTCTCAAAAGCAATTTAGACATTCACTTGAATGACACTTACTATATTTTTTCTGCTGTGGCAGTGATACTTCCGCTATTTCTATTAATGACATTTTTGCTTTTTTCTATCAAAGAAGCACGTAATGGTTTTGGCAGAACATTTCCAAATATTATTATTTTAATCTCCGGGCTTTTATTAATTACTTTAATTATTGTAGTAAATAAAGAGATTTTAAAAATGGGAAGAAGTGGAGGTTGGACTGTTTACCCTCCTTTGTCTGCATTACCACATGTTGAACCTGGAAATTCAAACCAAAATTCGTTTGTCGCTATCATAATCAACACCCTGACGGTATTGCAGTTAATAGTAACAATTTCGCTTTTGTATATAGCATTCCGCTATGGCACACAAAGAAAAAAAAGCACCTAACAATATTGCATAGCATAGTTAAAAAATCGACTGATGAAATGTTTTCAAGCTATCATATAATTTGTCGTGGATTAACGTCACTTAGTTTATCAAGCACATAATAAACAATAGGGCAGAAACTGGCATTTTTCAAGGTCAGCTTTTGTCTTTTTATCAATACATCTTCATCTGTGTAAGGAAAACGGACGCAATCAGAAGGCTTCACTTCATAAATGCTGCAAAAATTGTCATTTCCTAAAAAAGGGCAGGGAGTTGACTTTGCTACAAAATCACCTTCCTCATCTACATTTAAATAGGTGTCAATAAAATCACTTTCTTTCATTCCAAGGCGTTTGCTTATACGTTTTATATCCGGTGTTTTAAAACGTGGCGAATAATTTTTACAACAGGCAGCACAACTTAAACAATCAATTTTTTGGAAAGCTTCCTGGTGCAAATGAGGTAACTTTTTCAGTACTTTATTTTTATTGGCACGCTCAAGAAAGCTTTTAAATTTTTTTTGATCATCCTTATTTGCTACATGTAATGGCATGCTGCAAAGAAAAGCATTGTTCAATACCTATGATAAGAGGCAATACCAATGATTTATAAACACTGAAAAAGATTTAAGTTATGGAAGGAGATAAATAAATGGCATACCACTTTATTGCTACTGATTTTTACTACATTTTACTTCGCACAGTCGATAAAAAAATGCCACTTTTAAAAATAAAAATAGCTTTTTACAAACTCATCTTTATCAAAACAAAAATTATCACAGAATAAAAAACCCTAACAATCTTTACACTGTCAGGGTAGCTCCATTTGGGCAAAGTAATTATATGAAAGTCGCTGTTAATTGAATAGGTTGCTTTACTCTAACAACTTGTCATATAGCCTTTCATAGATGTTCGTTTTTTTACAAGAATTACAATAAATTTAATTAACTAATATTGGAAACTATTGGTGACAACATTGATATTACTTTTAATGAAATTTACTTCATAAAGATATGTTGTTAAATTAGATACGCATTAAATTATTTTTAAAGTTGTGAGTAAAATCACTCCATTGACAGGGTAGCTATACTTAGGATTTCTACCATTTTCACCTAACAAATAACCTTTTTTGCCGAATAGATTGTGAAATAATCTTTTTGACAACTTTCAAGCAGTAGATTCAATAACCATTTGTACTCAATATGCAAAAGATCGCTTTACAATTTCCTTCAATTATTGAGCTCGTAGACTTCACATTAGCCATTGATAAAGATAAATGCCAGACAGAAAAAATGACACTTTTGCTTATCTGTGAACTCTCGGAAAAGGATATTAAACTAGCCAAAAATGGCTTTAAGGCTCATGTTGTCCAATTTGAAAATGCCTAGCACATTTCACCTTCAAGAACTATAGATAATATCGGAATTAGGGTGTTACAAAAATTCTAATAATCCATAATGAATTTATAATTGCTTTTATTTCAGTTACGGAATTTTCGTTTTGAAAGTAACTTGAACCATTATCTCACAAGTTTATTAATGACATATTTTTTGTAGAAGTTGTAAGAAAAAAGGGAACATCTTTCTATATTCTATAGGAAAGCAATCTACTTTTATGTCACTCAATGCATTTTTCTGTGCACCATTACAGTTATTTTATATATCCCAATTCTAAAAGAGGCTCATAAATTAATTGGGTTAAAGATTTATCATTATTAGTCAACCATATAATTATAATATCGGGTTGGGGAATAATAAACAGATGTGCCCTGAAACCACCCTGACTTCCAGAATGGTTAATGACTTTGTATTCATCTTTATTATTTGGTTCAGAAACAAACCACGAAAATCCCTGGGCAGGCGGGTTTTTTGCATTCCAGTTTTTAGGATATCATACTTTTTGTGAGAAAGCCATTGTGTTACAATCCAGGAATAAACATTTCTTAATAGCTATACATATTTCTTAAGATCCTCAACAGAACTCCAAATACCACCATTACCTGCTGCTGTAAAGGTTGGATACTCACCGTAATCATATTCCTCAAAATGGTTATTTACTTTTCTATATCCATGCGCAACATCTTTTCAGGAAAGAAGCCGTCTGTAATTTTACTATCCTTCATTCCTGAAGGTTTGAAAATATAATTTTCAATAAATGTTTGCCATTTCATTCCACTAACCATTTCTATAATCAATGCCAAGCCGTTATATGCAGGATTAGAATATTTCCAGCGACTGCCAGGCTCAAACTCTAAAGTATCGGTCAGTTTGAGAGGTGCGAAATTTTCTTCATCTTTCATTTTTTAAACCATTAACTGCAGCAGTAAGTTTTTCAATTTCTTTTTTCAATTGTAAAATATCTGCAGAACCCGCAATAGGTGCGTTCTTTTCTTCGGCATCACGGCCCACAAAAAACGAGGCGAGGGTTGCGGTTATATACCCAAATACACAAAAGCCGTAAACAGAAAGCAGCATGCACAAGGCTTTTCCTTCTGCTGTTTTCGGCCAGTATTCGCTGCCAAGGCTGGTGAGCAGCATAGCAGTCCACCACAAAGCGTTTCCATACGTCATAAAACCTTTGGCTGAATCTTTTTCAAAAGCATACATTCCTGCCGCCCCGGCAAATATGATGGCAACAGTTAGAATGATAACGTACTTAAATCCTCTTCTTTTCATAGTGGCATTGAGGCTTCCCATGCTTCGGTTAACAGATGATACCACTTTTATTAGTCGCACACTGCGCAAGCCTCTCATCAATTTTACAATTCTGAATATCCGGAATAAGCGTATTGCTGGTATGATCAGCGAGATGGCAGTAAGCCAGTTTTTTTTCAGGAAGGCGAGCTTTTTTGGCGCCAGTATAAGTTTCAGTAAAAAGTCCAGGATAAAAATGATCCAAATAGCAATGCTAACCATTTCCATCAAAGGCGATAAGCCCCAAATAAGTTCCACGATCAATAAAACGAGCCAGAGAAAACCAAGGAAGATCATTGGTGCTTCCAAAAATTTCTCCACTTTTCTCAGTAAAGAATTTCTTTGTAAGGTAAGTTGTTCATTACTCATAAAGAATTAGCATAAGAAATGTGCCATTAGTTCCTCATCCCGTTTTAATGGCATAATATTTTATTTGTTCTTGTGGTATTTTATTTTTTTAATAATCAACTAAAAACAATGGAACAAAAAACAACAACAACAATTTTAGATGGATATAGCGATATGGAAAAAGGAGCATATTTAGCGGCTATAGCTTCCATTTCGTCGGCAGACAGAAGTGCAAGCGAAGAAGAACTTGAATATCTTGAAGCATTAAGCGACTCGGCCAATATATCAGAAGAGCAAAAAAACCTGATCAGGGATGCTGCTAAAGATATTTCAGGAGAAGACCTTAATCGTTGCCTGGATGTGCTAAAAGGTAGTGACCTTCGTTTTTCTTTGGTTAGTGATCTAATCGCTTTTGCAGGAGCAGATCAAAATTATTCGGCAGAAGAAAAACAAAATGTAGAGAAAATTGCAACTTACCTTGGCGTAAACCAGGAGCAGTATTCTGTATTAGATCAATTTACAAAAAAAGCAGTGAAAGAAGTCCCGTCACATGCTGAAGAATTAGAAAATGAAAAAACCTCACCAAAAAGTTTCTTAGATGGGTTAGGTTTTGGAGATAAATTGAAAAATGCAGGTATCAATTCCAATTCACTTTTAAAAGGCGCATTAGGTATAATGGGCCCTATTATTCTTGCGCAAATGTTTCGCGGCAGAAGGCGCAGTAGTGGTATAGGTGCTGGTAGGTCGGGCGGAATGTTAGGTGGTGGTGGGGGACTTCTTGGAAGTCTGTTAGGTGGTGGATTATTAGGCGGTTTATTAGGTGGAGGCCGTGGATTTGGTGGAGCCGGTGGTTTACTTGGCCGTGTATTAGGGCGTAATCGTTTTTAATTTCATTTAAAAATCATCAATAAGCCTTCGTAATATCGGAGGCTTTGTTTTTGTAACATTGCCTATGCAATATGAACAACTAATAGCCAAGGAATTTAAAACCTGGCAGCGAAAGATGATGAGCAAACCATCTGCATTTGATAAGCTTTCAAAAAGACTGCAGGTAAAAATGAATAGCTATATTCCTGAAAAAATTCATAAAGGAATCACCGTTGCTATCAAGCAAATGATTCGAGGTGTATTATTTAGTGCAAAACATATTACTGCAGGAGCATCCACAGAAACTACTGATCTGCAACAAACAGAAGAGAAAGTATTGAAACGTATTAATGCTTACAAACACACGGCTGCCGCTGAAGGAGGAATTACAGGCGCCGGTGGATTTTTATTGGCTCTTGCAGAATTTCCGGTACTACTTAGCATAAAACTAAAATTGCTTTTTGATATTGCCTCTATGTATGGTTACTCCGTAAAAGATTATAAAGAAAGGATTTACATTTTACACATTTTTCAATTGGCATTCAGCAGTCACCAACATCGCAAAGAAGTGTACCTGGAAATGATTGATTGGGAATCAAAAAAACAAAAGCTTCCGGATGATATTAATGAGTTTGATTGGCGGGCTTTGCAACAGGAGTATCGTGATTATATTGACCTGGCTAAAATGGCACAGCTAATTCCTGGTATCGGTGCTGTCGTAGGCTATGTTGTAAATTTTCGGTTAATTAAAAAATTGGGATTAACTGCTATGAATGCTTACCGCATGCGATGGTTTGAAGAAAAAAGAGATACACAAAAATTACTACCGGGTAAAACCTGAGAAGTGAGACGTGAAAGATTTTTTTTAAGCCCATGGGGATGGCATTACTAATATTCCAATGGGTTCATTTTGGTATGCCGTATTCTTATTACACGGACTTCATTAGCCGATAAATGAAAAGTAATTCAGTATTTATAAATTTCATAAGCCCGATATGAACCATCATTTTTTATCCTGTATTTATCCGGCCCATGTCGCTCAGGATTTTTTATTAACTCTTTTATTGAAATCAGTATTTTACTTCTTACTTTTTCTGCATTTTGCAAAGAGTCTTTTTTAATATACTGGTAGGCTTCACGAAGCGATCTTTTGCTTCATCATCAATAACAGCTTTCAGCTTCTTGCTTACCACGACTTCATTTCCTTTTCTAATTCTTCTAACGTGGTAAACTCTCCTCTGCTGATTCTTTGCATGGCTTCTTCTAACTCAAGGTTATATTGTTGAATGTTAACAGGCAGTAAGGATTCGCTACCCGGTTTTAAAAATGATTTCATCATTTCAAGCAATGATTTTTTCTGCGGTTCATCGAGCCTCATAAAATATTGAATCAACTCTTTGTCTAAAACGTTTGGCATAATGTATTCATGTTTGCTACAAATTTACTTCTTTAATTTAGTAACAAAATTTGCCACAGTCCTGAAGTTACCATCGTTACAACTCAGGACATTTTTTTTAACTAAGACTACGGATAGCTAAGATGCACTGCCACCAACTGCTTTAATAGTGTCGGGGGTCACGTAGAAATTCGATTATTTTGGTTTTGGCAGCCATTTGCTGAAAACACCAATAGTGATTGTCTTATCACCATTTAAGGCTAAGGTTATAATTGACGGTTCAATTTATAATTGCCCCGGCATTTATGCCGGGGAGAATTATGAATTAAAATCAGTGGGCTTTAGCCCAAATCCCTTGTTAGAACCCCTAAAATTTATTATGGCTAAAGCCAAATACCTTTCTTTCTAATTAACCCCCGGCATAAATGCCGGGGCAATTTTTAGAGACAATTTGCAATGCACCCCAATAGCGGCACAATGGCATAAAGGCTCACGGAGAAATTTGTAACACCTATCCCAATTGGACTTAAGGTTTGGGTAAGCGACTGGTAATAACAAGAAAGCTGATAATAATAAGTAGCAGAATAATGATAATAGTGATCCAAACCGTTGGGTCTGTTTTTAAACTCCATCTTTCTTTACGTTGCTTTCGTTTTTGTGTTTTCCTCTTAAGGTTACGGTTTAATTGCTCAATAATCGCAGAAACTCCTTGCTGATCTTTAATTTTTTGCAATCCTTCCAAAGCATCTGTTTCAAAATTGCTATCTATTATTTTTTTCTCCAGTTCGTGTTGTCTTTCTGCAGATAATTTCCCCTGAAGGTATAATAACAATGTTTCCTGGTCTATATCAGGATTAAGATTGGATAATATATCTTTTAAACTTTGATTCATTGATTAGCGGAATCGCTTTGTTTCATTTTTTTCTCTATTATTATTTTTAGGTTGCGTTTACCGTTTTGTATAAAGCTTTTTACCTGGGATAGTTCAAAGGCTGTCTTTTCGCTTATTTGCTGGTAGCTCAATTTTTGAAGATAAAACAAAATTACACATTGCCTTTGCTCTTCATTGAGTTCTTCAATAGATTCTTCCAATAGCAAATAAGTTTTTTCATTTTCCAGTAATTCAGTTTTCATTTCTTCCGGAGCTGCTATATATTGATCAAAGACTTCTTTGGTTTTTTTCCCATGTTCGCCGCGAAGTTTCATGAGGCAATGGTTTTTAGCTACCATATACAACCACGATTTAAAATAATTGATCTTGTACTTAGTAACTTCTGTCAGCACTTTTAAAAATATCTGCTGTACACAATCTTTTGCCTCTTCTTCATTTTTTAAGTATTTCATACAAACACCTAATAGCAAAAGAGTGTACCGTTCCAATAAAATGCCCAACCATTCCTGGTTTTTATCTTCATTATAATAACCCAACAATTCAGTGTCAGAAATATGGTCGTAGCTTCTGTGCTTCACAAAGGGAAAATAGGGAATTTCGTTTTTACAGAAATATTTTAGATGCCAATTAAAAATTTAAAAATCCAACCTCCTAATTTTCAATTCTCAATTTTCAATTCTTTACTTTGATGCAGGATTTTTAAAAATTCATAAACATTCGTAAATGGAATATGCAATTTGTACGGTAGCGGCTGCTCCGGTACGGAAAGAGCCCTCTCATAAAACTGAAATGACCAACCAATTATTGTTTGGTGAAACCATGAAAATATTGGAAACAAAAGAGGAATGGTTTCGTGTCAAATCTTTATATGATAATTATGAAGGATGGTTAACCTATCATTTAATTGACGAGGTAGAAAAAGATGTTGCCTCGGAACCATTACAATTTATTTGTGCAGATTTAATCAACTCTATTCAATTCGCCGACCAGGTGATTAATGCACCAATGGGTGCTGCGCTAACGGGATTTAACAAAGAATCAGGAAAATTATGGAATGACCAATATTCTTTTGATGGAATGTTTAGAAATTTTGAGCAACCGTCCAATGAAGAAGAGTTATTGCAAACTGCAAAAAAATGGCTTAACGCGCCATACCTATGGGGTGGTAAAACTTTTTTAGGTGTTGATTGCAGTGGTTTTGTTCAGACTGTGTTTAAAGTGCATGGTATACGCTTGAGCCGTGACGCCTGGCAGCAGGTAAAGGAAGGCGAGGCTGTGGAGAAACTCTCATTTGCTAAAACAGGTGATGTTGCTTTTTTTAATAACCCCGAAGGAAGAATAACGCACGTAGGTATCCTGTTAAACCGAAACCAGATCATTCATGCTTCAGGAAAAGTAAGGATTGATAAAATTGATGAAGAGGGAATTATAAATATACGGGCCGATAAAAGAACTCACCAATTACATTCTATGAAAAGATTTTTTTAAAAAACCGGATAATAAACACATCCCATTTCAACATTTGAAAAGCTGTATAAAAAAGTATAACAGCAAAAATTTTTCTTAGTGCTTCCTTGTCAATCTTTAAGGCCAGGCTGCTTCCTAAGAAACCGCCAACCACAAAACCGATTGCCAGCAAGCCAATTACCTTAAAATCAATCGGCTCACCCATTTTTTTTGTATCAAAATAATATTTTAAAAAAGCAACAATTACTACAGGAAACGTAAGTACACCCAGCGAAGTTCCCTGGGCCTGGTGTTGGGAATAGCTTAAAAAAAATACAAGTGCAGGAACTAAAATAATGCCACCGCCAACGCCAACTAACCCGCTTAGTATGCCTGCAAACAAACCAATAATGATGATAAGCAATATTACTTGAGTGGTCATAATAGTTCTTGATTTTACTTGCATGATCAGGAAATAAATTTTTGTTTGTACAGATCAATAGATTCATTAATTACTTTATACGCTTCTTCTTTGTTCTGAAAATTTTCTATTTGAACCTCTTTATTTTCCAGCACCTTATATTGCTCAAAATAATTTCTTAGCTCAGTAATAAAATGTTTGGGCAATTCATCCACTTCTTTTATATGATTAACAGATGGATCTTTTGCAGCCACTGCAATTATTTTATCATCCAGTTCACCGGTGTCTATCATTTGCATATTACCAATAACATTTGCTTCTACTAAACACAGTGGTTGTATAGCTTGAGAGCAAAGAACCAAAATATCTAATGGATCACCATCATGCCCCAGGGTTTGCGGAATAAAACCATAATTAACAGGATAATGAAAAGATGAATAAATGACACGGTCTAGTTTTAGCAATCCTGTAGGTTTATCTATTTCATATTTGGTTCGTGAACCCTGCGGAATTTCTATCAAGGCAATAACGGTAACCGGGACCTCATAGCCATAATGTGCACCATGCCAGGGATGTAAAACATGCATTGCTTTCATCAGCTAAAAATTTTAAAACCTAAATAAGTTGCAATCATACCACCAACAACACTTATCATTGTATAGGTGAAAAACAGTAGCCATTTGTTTTCGATTAATAGTTGAATGCCTTCAAAGGTAAACGCTGAAAAGGTTGTAAATCCGCCACAAAAACCAGTCATTAATAATATACTTGCGGCTTCAGTTAAGTTATTTTTTGATAGCAAGCCCCATAAAATACCAATCACCAAACAACCTGAGATATTTACCGCTAAAGTACCATACGGGAAGTAGGAAACATTTAGCATTCGCTGTAATAAATAGCGAATTATACTGCCACCAGCACCACCCAAACCAACTAAAAGAATTGAGTTGCTCATGGCAAAGAATCTTTAGAAGTAAAAGAATATTTAAGATCAATTAACCATTGAGCATTTAGCTTGCTTACTTTTAATGAATCATTTTTTTTCATGTAAGAGTTAGAATAGTTAACTATAGTAGTGCTATCATCTACCTCTCTTACCTTATGAATATTAATAGACGCATTGCGATAACCTTTTTTGTCCTCCGGATTCATGCGGTTTTTAAAATTCCGTTCAAAAGCATCCAGGTATTGAATGTTGGTTGAATCAGCAATAATATAAGTTCTGGCCTTGTTATAATCTCCTTCCAATGCAGATTGAATAAAATTGCGTGCAGCATCTACATCGTTTTCTGATGTTGCGCCCTTTTCTTCATTGTTACAGGCACAAAAAAATTGCAGGAATAAAAAGCCGGTAAATAATTTGCTTTTCATTCCTGCAAAGTAAGTAAACTTAGCTTATGCTTTAATGCCAGGTGCATTTCAAATTTTCGCCGGGGTGGCCTGCCGTGGGCAGTGTCTCCACTGCCCACAATTATATATGCTAATCGAAAATTTGGAATATACCCTTAATGCCTGTCGGTATACCGGTCATATCTCCTTTGCGGTTGTGCATCCATTTGTTCCTGTTCAATCTTGTGTTCTTTATCATAGGCCCGTAAAATAGCTTTCACTAATTTATGCCGCACAACATCTTCTTCATCCAATTCAATATATCCTATTCCATCTACGTTGCGTAATATTCTGCCGGCTTTTTCAAGACCACTTCGCTGATTTCGAGGTAAGTCAACCTGTGTAATATCACCTGTGATGATCGCTTTTGCATTAGCGCCAATACGGGTTAAAAACATTTTCAATTGCAGGTCTGTCGCATTTTGTGCTTCATCTAAAATAATAAAAGCGTTATCCAGTGTGCGGCCACGCATATAAGCCAGGGGAGCAATTTCAATGGTACGGGTGCTCATATAATAACCTAATTTATCCGCAGGTATCATATCATCCAATGCATCATATAAAGGGCGCAGGTAAGGATCAATCTTTTCTTTTAGATCGCCTGGTAAAAAGCCAAGGTTTTCGCCGGCTTCCACCGCCGGACGTGTTAAAATGATTTTTTTTACTGCCTTATTTTTTAACGCCCTTACTGCCATAGCTACAGCTGTATAGGTTTTGCCAGTACCTGCGGGGCCAATAGCAAATACCACATCATTTTTTTCTGCAGACGTAACCATTCTTTTTTGATTGACAGTACGGGCCCTCACCGTTTTTCCATTCGGACCAAAAACAAGAATATCATTAGGATTTCGATCCACAAAATTGTCAACGGTTTCGGCATCATCACCGCCCAGGATCTGTTCAAAATAATTTTCGCTCATGTGTCCGTTACGTTCAAGGTATTGAACGATCAAATCAATTTTCTCTTTTGCACCATCTACTTGCTCCGGGGCACCGCTCAATTTTAACTGGGTGCCGCGTGAAAGAATTTTTAAAAGAGGAAATTTCTTTTTTAAGATGTCTAATTTTCCATTGTTTACTCCAAAGAATTCGATAGGGTTTACGGTTTCAAGGTTGATAATTGTTTCTCTCAATCTCTTTTTATTTAGGTTTCTATAATCCCGGGTACGCCGGTTTATCTACAGGTTTTTCTGGCTACAAGTTAAAACATGAGTTGTTAAAGAAATGTAGTTACTTGTACACAATATAATAATTAAAAAATTGTGCTGAAAGGTAAATTTAAGCTCAGCGATTATTTTGCCCAGCTTTCCATAATTTCATACTTCAACGATTATGTATGAAAAAAATCTTTTTATCTATTTTAATTTTTATTTCTCTTACAACACATGCGCAGGAGCTTGCCTATTACCTGCCAGACAGTGTTACCTACAACCCGGCTATCCCAAAGCCAAAAGATATTATTTACCATGAAGTAGGCGAGTGGCACATCACACACGACCGGTTGATTAATTATATGAAGAGCGTTTCTGCCGCAGCTCCTACCCGCATTAAACTCGAAACAATGGGTCTTACTTATGAAAACAGACCACAGGTTTTAATGATCATCACCTCGCCAAAAAATCATCAGAATTTAGAACAGATAAGGCAACAACATATACAATTATCAGATCCCAATAAATCTGCTTCCTTAAATATCGAAAACATGCCGGCTGTAGTTTGGATTGGTCATTCAATTCATGGCAATGAGCCCAGCGGATCAAATGCAGCGCTGCTAAGTGCTTACTATTTAGCTGCAGCACAAGGACCACAAATTGATGCATTATTAGAAAATACTATAATCCTTTTAGACCCCGCTTTTAACCCGGATGGATTGCAGCGTTTTTCTACCTGGGTTAACCAGCACAAGAGTAAAAATTTAGTAACGGATGTTAACTCAAGAGAATTTAATGAAGTATGGCCAGGGGGCAGGTTCAATCATTATTGGTTCGACTTAAACCGCGATTGGTTGCCGGCAGTGCATATAGAAAGTCAGAATAGATTAAAATGGTTTCATCTGTGGAAGCCAAATATTTTAACTGATCATCATGAACAAGGCAGCAATGCCACCTTCTTTTTTCAACCGGGTGTGCCATCGCGTGTTAACCCATTAACACCTGAAAAAAACCAGGAGCTCACCGGCAAGATGGGTTTATATCATGCTGCCTTCTTAGATCGCATTGGCTCTCTTTATTTTACAAAAGAAAACTATGATGATTTTTATTATGGAAAAGGCTCTACCTACCCCGATGTGAACGGAGCTATAGGAATTTTGTTTGAGCAAGGCTCCAGCCGCGGACATGCGCAACAAACCGCTAATGGCATTTTGCGTTTTCCCTTCACCATAAAAAATCAATTTATTACAGCTTTATCCACCCTGGAAGCAGCTAAATCAATGCGTAAAGAATTTCTTTCTTTTCAAAGAGATTTTTATAAAAATATACAATCAGCAGCAGCAACAGCGCCTGTAAAAGCCTATGTTTTTGGTGATGAAAAAGACAAGGGTAAGGCTGTAGAATTTGTTACCATGTTACAGCGTCATCAAATTGATGTGTACGAATTGAGCAGCGCAATAAAAGCAGGTGGTAATGAGTTTAAAGCAGGGTCTTCGTTTGTTGTGCCAACTGCGCAAACACAGCATCAATTAATACGTGCAATTTTTGAAAAAACGCTTACATACAAAGACAGTTTGTTTTACGACATTACCTCCTGGACTATGCCCCTGGCTTTTGGTTTATCATATGGTGAGTTAAATACATCTGGTTTTACTGCTAATATTGGTAAAAAATACACGGATACGGCTGCGAAAAGCGGGGGGGTGCAGGGCGGCGAAAGCAATTATGCCTATTTATTAGAATGGACCGAATTGTATGCACCGGCGGCATTGTATGAATTGCAGAACAGTGGAATAAGCACGAGGGTTGCTACAAATACATTTTCCATGTTGATTAATGGAAGCAATAAAAAATTCAATTACGGCACTATCATGATCCCTGTGCAGCAGCAAGATAACACGAGCACTAAAACCTTTGAAACCATTAATAAAATTGCTAAAAAATACGGACTGGCAATTCATTCGTTAAAAACCGGGTCGGTAACATCAGGTAGCGATATTGGTAGCAGTCGTTTTGCCGCATTAAGCAAACCCAATTTAGCTATGATCACAGGAACCGGGGTCAATCCATTAGATGCAGGGGAAGTGTGGCATTTGCTGGATCAGCGTTTTAATATTCCCATTAGTCATTTAGAACCTGCAATCTTTAACCGTGCAGATATTAGTAAATACAATACCATCATTTTAGTTAGTGGAACTTACGCAGATTTAAATAAAGACAAACTAAAAGCTTGGGTACAGAGCGGGGGTAACTTAATCCTGATGGAAGAAGCTGTAACCTGGGCTGCGCAGGCAGGTATTAGTAATGTGACAATTAAAAAAACGAAGGGAGGGGCGGATAGTACACAAATGCTTACTTACGTTGACAAAGATCAAATTGAAGGAGCTCAAGGTATGCGTGGCGCTATATTCAGGGCAGAGCTTGATCTTTCTCATCCTTTGGCATACGGTTATAGTCAACCCTACGCCAATCATTTTAAAGCAAACAAAGTATATATGGAAAAAAGTAAAAATCCATTTGCTACACCGTTTTATTATAAAAATAATCCTTTACAAAGCGGGTGGGTAAGTAAACAAAACCTTGATGTGGTAAAAAATTCTGCAGCCGTCATTGTTAGCGGATTAGGAAGTGGAAAAATTATTTCCATTGCAGATAATCCAAACTTTAGAGGTTTTTGGCTGGGAGGTAGCAAATTAATGATGAATGCTATCTTTTTCGGAAAGATCATTGACACAAATTTTACAGCAGAAGAAGATTAAATAAGCAATTGATTGGTTCATTTTTTGTATTAAATAAGCAAATAAAAAATTATGGAAAATACAGCAAGCCAGGATGGCAATCGCTCCGGTAACGATGAACAACAAAATTCAAATTTTCATAATAGGGAAGGCGAAAATGATGCGCCTGCTTCCGGTTTAAAAAATAATGATGCCTGGACAACGGGTTTGGAGGCGAAAACCCCGATGCAGGAAGGTAACCCGCCAAGTTATGCACAAACAACAAGGGGCGATACAGATCAGGAATCCAGGTCTAATACTATTAAAGACCCTGATGAATGGAAAACAGGCGATGAGTCCATGACAGGAGCTCAGCGATCTTATTTAAATACCCTTTCGGATGAAGCAGGCGAGCAAATGAATAATAATTTGACGAAGGCGGAGGCTTCAAAACGTATTGAAGAATTGCAGCAAAAAACCGGTCGTGGTGTAGATCAAAATAATAACCATGATAAAGAAAATAGCTTCTAATAATGTATTATAACCCCAGATAAATCATTATAACTTGTCCTGTCAAATCACTCTGCTGTACATGTGGAATTTCTATGATGTCTGACACATTTGATAGAAAATGAAAGCTATTTTCAAAAGATTTTATTTTTACCCATTACTGCTTAGTAAAAATCCAAATTCCGTATCTTGTACCTAAATAAATTGAGCACTATGATTAAAATACAAATTATCGGACATTTAGGAAAAGACTGTGTTGTGAACACAGTTAACGGTAAAACCGTAATCAACTTTACTGTGGCACATTCTGAAAAGTACAAAGACAGCAGTGGTAATCAACAAGAGAAAACAACCTGGGTGGATTGCGCTTATTGGACAGACCGCACAGCCGTTGCACCGTATCTTACTAAAGGCACGCAGGTATATACAGAGGGCACACCGGAAGTACGCAGCTTTCAGCGAAATGACGGCACTGCCGGAGCTTCCCTTTCTATGCGGGTACGCGATGTACAATTATTAGGTCGTAAAGGTGAGGGAAGTAATATGGGAAATACAAATGCAAATTCAGATGTTCAAATGCCTTCCCGACAAGAATCTCCGGCTACTACACCGGCAGATGAAACGTCAGATGATCTTCCTTTTTAATATAGAATTATATGATTAAAATGCTCCTGGATTTTGGGAGCATTTTTTATTTAGATGCTAATTTTTGTAGCCGGCAATTGAATTACTATTGAGGTTCTCTTGCCACGCTCGTTTCACCATTCTTTATTCAATTTTGGCATCTATGCCTGCAGCATAGGGATTTACAAAAGCCATCTCAATGAGGCTGTTCACTTTGTCTTTTTTGTTTTTACTTTGTGCATAGTATTATTTTTTAACCAAAAGCTCTTTGGTATCCGCCTGTTTGAGTTTACTCTTCTATAAGACGTAAGCTCCACCTATGTGTTATTGACGAATCATCAAATGCTCACCGGGAGACTATTAAACAATGTGCTACGGTTTTATATGTATCACGCTATAAAAGACCAAAACCTTAATTTTTTTAAAAAAATGGTTGAAATAGAAAATACTGATGAATCTAAGTTTCCCCACCGGGAGACAGGGAGCTTAATCCCATACATTGAATCACTGATTTTTGCAAGTGACAAACCATTGGCTGCTGATGAGATCACAGATTTGATCAATAGTGCCTTTGGTTTTATGGAAGATAAAATTACCCCTGGGCAAATTGATGCAGCCCTGGCAGGGATTGTAGAAAAATATAATTCAGAATTTTATCCTTTTGAAGTAAAGCAAACTGGTGGCGGATGGCAATTTTTAACGAAAAAGGAATTTCATAAAACAGTTGCGCAATTAAATGGAGAAAAGTTTTTAAAGCGCCTTTCTTCTGCAGCCTTGGAAACACTTGCCATCATCGCCTATAAACAACCTATTACAAAAGGCGAGATTGAAACCATTCGCGGTGTTAGCTCTGATTACAGTGTTCAGAAGTTATTAGAAAAAGAGCTAATCATCATCAGTGGAAGGAATGAAAAAATGCCCG